>CAZXVT010000085.1:13628-18827 GCA_964644015.1 uncultured Maribellus sp. | reverse complement strand
AACATCTCTCCGGTTTGTGTGTCAATGTACAGTCTGTATTGAAGATCCCATAATGTGAGGACCCAGCATTGCCTGATTTCGATTTTATCATCGATAAAATGGCAAATCAACATTTTATATGGAACTTCATCAAATATTGTCTCTCTGGTATCCTCTCCTGTTAAATGTTTAATTTCACGCCATGCAATTATGGCTGCTTCCTTTGAAGTGTATATTTCGTTTTTGGGAATTGATGCTTCAGGAAACCAGTGCCCCGTTATTAACAATGTTTTTTCCGCTATATTAAACTCAAAATACAAGTTTGAACCGCTGAAATAATTTTCATTTATTTTCTGTTGTCTCAATTGTACTCTGAATTGAGGGTAGTAATATTCCTGGTATTCTTCAAACATTTCTTTCCGCGAATCGTCAAATAAATATTCAATTGAGATTTGCCCGTTTGGAATTAGAAAGGGATCATCAATTAAAAGATCATAGTTAAGGTTAAATGTTTTCACTTTTTCGATACCCAGAAAATCTCTGTAAGTGTTGACGATAGAATCAACAGTAACCAGGATAACTTCTTTTGAAAACAAGTTACTGTCATTTAAGTGAATTTCTCCGGCTGCCCATCCTAATTTGTCTAAAGTGAGATTGTAGGGGTTATTAATTTTTTCAAATTCTGTAAATCGGGTTTTCCATTCTGCTTGCGTCAGTTCTCCATAAACCGTAGGGTAATCTGTTTCTGGCAAAGGTTTTATATCTTCTTCTTTTTGACAGGCTGTTAAAAGAATAGCAAGAGAAAATGCAATTTTGAAGAAATTGGTGGTTGTCATGATTTTTGGTTTTAAATTAAGGTTGAAAGTAGCAAAAATCTTTATATAACAGCGTTTTATGATTTTTTCTTACGTCTGGGTTTTTGAGTTATCGACGTTGGACCACGAAACAATATAAATAAAATGATTATCTGATATTGTACCCCCAACCCACTGGAGGGGGCTCGAACCCGGAAAAAACAGGTAACATTTGCTCATCTCACAGCCCTAAAGTCCCCTTTAGCAGATTTAGGGGTGAATTAGGAACGAATACGGGTATTCAAAAAAAATTCCAAAAACTCTTTTTTTATTCCGGCGAAGAATTGTATTTTTGCCCCCGCTACGTGGAAAGATTTGAGATTGATTGCAACCACATGAAAAAAACGCTAAAACAATCGCATTTTTCAACATCAATCGAGCATCCCGCAGTTTTATTAATGTTTAACGAACCCGCAAGGGAATTAAATTTTAGGGATTATGAGTTATTTATTCACATCTGAATCGGTTTCCGAAGGACATCCTGATAAAGTGGCCGATCAGATTTCAGATGCAATTCTGGACAAAATTCTTGCTTTCGACCCCAACTCGAAAGTAGCTTGCGAAACTTTGGTTACCACCGGTCAGGTTGTGCTTGCCGGCGAAATTAAAACCGAAACTTACATCGATGTGCAGGAAGTTGCACGCGAAGTGATCAACCGCATTGGTTACACAAAAGCTGAATACCGTTTCGACGGCGATTCGTGCGGTGTTTTCTCTGCCATTCACGAACAAAGCCCGGATATTAACCGCGGAGTTGTGCGCGAAGACCCGATGAACCAGGGTGCTGGCGACCAGGGAATGATGTTTGGTTACGCCAGCCGCGAAACCGACAATTTCATGCCGCTGTCGCTCGAACTGTCGCACCAGTTGTTACTGGAACTGGCTGTGATCCGCCGCGAAGGCAAAGTGATGACCTACCTGCGTCCCGACTCAAAATCGCAGGTAACCATCGAATACAGCGAAGAAGGTGTTCCAACGCGGATTGACACCATCGTTGTTTCAACGCAACACGATGAGTTTGATGCCGACGAGCCGATGCTCGCAAAAATTAAAGAAGATGTCATCAACATTCTCGTGCCAAGGGTAAAAGCCAAACAGCCGGCACGTGTGCAGGCTTTGTTTGGGAATGACATTGTTTACCATGTAAACCCAACCGGCAAATTTGTAATTGGCGGACCTCATGGTGACACCGGTTTAACTGGCCGCAAAATTATTGTGGATACTTATGGTGGAAAAGGTGCGCACGGTGGTGGTGCATTCTCGGGAAAAGACCCGTCGAAAGTGGACCGTTCGGCAGCCTATGCTGCGCGTCACATTGCCAAAAACCTCGTGGCAGCGGGTATTTCCGACGAAATTCTCGTTCAGGTTTCTTATGCAATCGGCGTTGCCAAACCCATGAATATTTTTGTAAATACATACGGAAAATCGAAATTGAATATTCAGGATAGTGAAATCGCTAAAAAAGTGGACCAGATTTTCGACATGCGCCCGAAAGCCATTGAAGAAAGACTGAAACTCCGCAACCCGATTTACGAGGACACTGCTGCATACGGACACATGGGACGCGAACCGAAAAAAGTGGTAAAATCCTTTACTTCGCCGTATTTCCCAACCGTAACAAAAGAAGTGGAACTTTTCACCTGGGAAAAGCTCGACTATGTAAACAAGGTTAAAGAAGCTTTCGGGATTTAAATCCTGGGGGAGTGTTAATAATACACCTTTTAGGGCAGTAATTTTTTACTGCCCTTTTTTTTATCGCTGTTGAAACGAAACTTATTTCAACACTAACCGAATATTTAAGCAGACTAAAACTTTAAATCGAAATGCCATGGAAGAAAAACTGATTACCATCGTCACACTTCCGTATTCAAAGGCCCAGTTTCTGAAACTTCGATTCGATGCGGAAAACATTGCCTGCGACCTTGTCAGTTTCAGCCTGATTGAAGGAGCAGGTTCGTCTACCATCCAGGTACGAATTCTTGAAAAGGACATTGAACGCGCCATTCCGATTCTTGAAGAAATGCTGGGTATAAAACCTTTTCTTGAAAAAATTCAGGCTGATAAAGCCGACCGGCATATTTTGGTACCTGTCGATTTTTCAATGCACAGCGAAAAAGCCTGTAAACTGGCAGTGAACATCGCAGCAAAATTGAAAACAAAGATCATTCTGATGCATTGTTACATCAATCCTGTGATTCATTCCATTCCATTCAGCGATATTTATGCCTACGATTCTTCGCTGCTCACAAACCTTGAGTATTCCGAAGAAAATGCCAATGCCGAGTTTCAGAAGTTTGTCAATAAAGTGGCGGTAGAAATCGGAATAGAAAAGTGGAAATCGGTATCACCTGAATTCATTATCAAATCGGGTTATCCGGAAAACGATATCCTGGCTTTTGCACAAAAAAATCAGTCGCAACTGATTGTAATGGGAAGCGGAGGAAAAGAAGCTTTGTATGGAACTTTGGGAAGTATTGCTGTCGATATTATGTACAATGCCAATATTCCGGTGCTCATTGTACCGGGAGAAACACCAGAAACTACGCTGAATCATTCTTCGAGCGTTTTGTATGCCACCAATTTTGATGAAAAGGATTTCGCTTCTATCGAAAAACTGATGACATTGCTACAACCTTTCAACCTGAAAATAAAGTGTGTACATGTTGGGCGGAGTTATACTGACGACTGGGATGTTGCCCGGCTGGAAGGCATGAAAAATGTTTTATGTGAAAAGTACAAAGGGATTGATTTTGAGTGCAGCCTGATTAATGGCAACGATATTTTGGATGCGTTGGAAGCCTACATAAATGAAGAAAAAATCGACATTATTTCGATGACAACGCACAAACGGAACCTGATTACAAGGCTATTTAATCCAAGTCTGGCGCGTAAAATGGTTTTTCACACGCAAACGCCACTGCTGATTTTTCATGGATAAAAACGCTTCGCTAAAATTAACTATTTAGCTATTTACTATTTACGATTTGGTTTATCTGAAAATATTAAACAAACGAGTCATTTTGGAGTCTTTGATTTTCAGTGATTTTACTCAAAAAATCAAAGTGATGCTGAATATTATTTAGTAGAAAGGGGAGAAATTTAAGACTGTTCCTTTTTGAAAATTGCGGCAGTCTTTTGAATAGATTCTGAAACCGGCTGGTATTGAAATCCGAATAAACGGGTTATTTTGCTTCCGTCGAAATTTCTGGTTCGTCGGGCATTGGCAGCAGTTTCGCGGGTTATCAGCGGCGACTTCCCGGTTAAAAAACTGAAAAAACGGGTAGCCCGCCACACAATTCCAAGCAGAAAACCGGATGCATAATATTTGGGTGGGGGTTTTTCCAGGGCATCAGCAATTTGAAAAAATACCTCACCATAACTGATGTTTTCAGAACTCAGCAGAAACCGGTTGTTTTTTGCAGTTTCAAAATTTGAGTCTTCCATCAGCAAAATCACGGCATTCACAACATCTTTCACATCAATAAAACCGGTGACTCCGCGTGTGTAAAAATTCATTCCCTCCCAAACAGTTTTGAACATTTTGGCACTGCCTGTTTCCCAGTTGGCCGGCCCGAGAATAATGGAAGGATTCACAATCACAGCTTCCAGCCCTTCTTCAATTCCGCGCCAGATTTCGGTTTCTGAAAAGAATTTACTTTCGGAATAGGCTGAAACTTTTTTAGAGGGAACCCAGTTGGTTTCTTCAGTAATCAATTGTCCATTTTCGAAATGCCCCAGTGCAGCCACCGAACTGACATGGCAGATTTTTTTCACCCCGTTTTCCAAAGCGGCATTAACAAGGTTCGAAGTTCCTTCCACATTGTTGGTAATCATTTTTTTACGCTCTTTCGGGTCGAAAGAAACAATGGCCGCACAATGATAAATTTCGGTGATTCCTTCCAGCAGTTTTTCCATCCCGAAATAATCAAGCAAATCGCCATCCAACCATTCAATCATGTTGAAAAGTTCTTCCGGGTTTTCAGAATACCATGAAAAGGTCTTTAAAACCAGCTCCAGATTGCTGTTTTTGCGTTTCAGCGCTCTCACTTTTTTACCTGAATTGGTGAGTTCGAAAAGCAAATGAGCACCCACTAAACCTGTTCCGCCTGTTACAAAAATCATTGGCATTAAAATTTTCACGAAGATAATTAATTTCATTCCCGCTGATTTGCGATATTTGAATACAGTTTAAAACAGCCAGAATGGAGCAGATAATCAGGTTCGAAACCAAGGAGGAAAGCAACGAACGCCGGATTCAGGAAGCGCTTACCAGAACAGGTCACGAACGGTTGCTGTTTTTCTTTCAGCTTTGCGAAGAATTGCAATATTTTGCAAAAGACGAACCACACCCGAACTGGCTAAAAGG
>CAZXVT010000085.1:0-13618 GCA_964644015.1 uncultured Maribellus sp. | reverse complement strand
AATGAGCACCCACTAAACCTGTTCCGCCTGTTATAAAAATCATGTTATTTTATTTTAACTTTTCCACGGAGTCACCGCTTTGGCCCCGAAAACTTTGGCCGATAGTTTTTCAATCTTCACTTTCAGAATACCCACATTTTCAACCGATGGTTTACTGAATTTAAATTCAAGCTCGCTGTATTGGGCCATTATTTTTAAGAGGCAACGGGTTTTCTCATCAAAATCATCGATAAATTCAGCTCGGCCCTCTACAATCACCGACTTCGATTTTACCCGGTAGCTGCAACCTACTTTTACATCCTGCCAGGCAATTTCTTCGCCCAAAGTCCAGTTGATGCAAACCTGCGGATTTTTTTTCAGTGTTTCCCACATTCGTCCGTGTTGCGCCGAGTGTAAAATGATAGAATCTCCATCCAGTGCAAAATTCATAGGCAGAACGTACGGAAGGTTTTCGTCTGACATGGCAACCCAGCAGGTTTTGCAGGCTTTCAGAATATTATTGATTTCTTCGCGGTCGGTTATTGGCAGAGTTCTCATAATCTGATTAAACTATTGTCCGGTTTCCTAATTTTTCAGCAAGTTCTTTTTCCACTCTTTTCAGGTTCATGTATTTCGATTGTTCGTCGATTACCCGGTCGAAATCGTTTTCTGCCGATGCTTTGTCGATTTCTTTTTCAATATCGGTAAGCATTTGCCTGATCTTTCGCCATTTGTATTCGTTAATCACCTTTGGAACCAACAAATCAAGGATATCTTCCTCGCTTTCGGTAAAACCGCCGCCCCGTTTCCAGATGTTGCTTTCGTTGTGTTTATCTGAGAGCAGGTTGGTGGCCAACTGACTGACTTTTGCATTCTGGTGATGAACAAAAAAACGCCACGGGTCAAACGTCGGATTTTCAAGATTTTCCTTCACCCCTGAGAAGATTATGTTGAAAAGTTCGTGTTGCGAAACCAGGTCGTCTTTTTCAATTTCATGAACCATAAATTCTCCGGCAGTTACGGTAACAACTTCGTGCGGATTTTCACCTTCGAGTTCAAACAACTCCAAATGCCCGTATTTCAGCAGAAAACGCAGAAAAACAAGTTCTTCTTCATTCAGTTTCCCGGTTGTTACAACTTCTTCTATCTTTGGTTGCTGAGCAGCTTTCCGGGTCTCGATTCTTATCTCGTTCTTCTCCAGCTCGTCGTTTTGCTTTCGTTTTTGTTTCTGAACTTCAGTATAAAGCAATTCTTCGTTTACCTCCAGCAGTTTACTGCATTCCTTGATGTAAACCGATCGGGTTACAGGATCGGGAATTACAGAAACCGAGCGGATTACATCGGTAATAAGCTTTGCTTTGGCAATCGGGTCATTTTCGGCATCTTTCAGTAAAAGACGGGTTTTAAACTGTATAAAATCGGTTTCGTTTTCCCTGATATAACCTGCAAAACCTGCGGCTCCCATCTTTTTTGCAAACGAATCAGGGTCATCACCGTCGGGCAGCAGCAGCACTTTCACGTTCATGCCTTCTTCCAAAACCAGGTCGATTCCGCGCAGCGAAGCCTTGATTCCTGCAGCATCACCATCATAAATGATGGTGATATTGGGAGTGAATCGTTTGATCATCCTGATCTGGTCGGGCGTGAGCGCAGTTCCCGACGATGCCACCACATTTTCAATCCCGGCCTGGTGCATCGAAAGCACATCGGTGTAACCTTCCACCAGGTAACATTTGTCGGTCTTCGAAATCTCGCGTTTGGCCTGGAAAATGCCGTAAACGATTTTACTTTTATGGTAAATCTCCGACTCAGGTGAATTCAGGTATTTGGCAGTTTCCTTGTTTTCTTTCAGAATACGGCCACCAAAAGCAATCACACGACCTGCCAGATTGTGGATCGGGAACATCACCCGGCCCGCAAAACGGTCGCGCACCCAGTCGTCGCGTTTAATGGAAAGTCCCGTTTTTTCAAGAAATTCCATTTTGTATCCTTCTTTCTGGGCGGCATCGGTAAAAGGTGTTTTGCCATCTGGGGCGTAACCCAGTTCAAACTTTTTCAGAATATCGTCCCTGAAACTTCGTTCGCGGAAATAGCTGAGCCCGATGGTTCTTCCCTCGTTTTCGTTCCACAGGCAGTTGGTAAAATATTTCTGTGCAAAACCCGAAACAATCATCAGGCTCTCGCGTTCGTCGATCAACTGTTTTTCTTCTTCCGAATCGCCATGCTCCACCACTTCGATGTGGTATTTTTTCGCCAGCCATTTCAGTGCTTCGGGATAGGAAAGATTTTCGTGCTCCATGATAAAATTCACCGAGTTGCCACCTTTTCCACAGCCAAAACATTTAAAAATTCCTTTGGCAGGCGAAACGGTAAACGAAGGCGTTTTTTCGTTGTGAAACGGGCACAATCCGAGCATGTTAACTCCGCGTTTCCGCAGCGTTACAAACTCCGAAACCACCTCCGAAATCTCAGCAGCATCAATGATTCTTTCTATGGTTGCATTGTCGATCATGCGTGCAAATGTAACGAAATCCGGTTAAAACTTCCGGCGATTTGCATGTTTGAAGGGAATCAATTAAATCGTATTTTTAGGCTGATCTTTTAAAACGAATGAAAAAGCTGGTTGTACTTTCAGGAGCGGGAATGAGCCAGGAGAGCGGGCTTAAAACCTTTCGCGATATGGGCGGATTGTGGGAACAGTACCGTGTTGAAGATGTTGCCAGTATTGAAGGCTGGTACCGGAATCCTGAACTGGTAATGAATTTTTACAATGAGCGCCGGAAACAGTTATTCGAAACACAACCCAACGCCGGACATTTTGCAGTGGCAGCGCTGGAAAAGGATTTCGATGTACAGATTATCACACAAAATGTGGATGACCTGCATGAGCGCGCCGGAAGCACAAAGGTGCTTCATTTACACGGCGAACTTCGCAAAGCACGCAGCACCACCGATCCGGATTTGGTTTACACGCTTGATCACTGGGAACTTAAATTTGGTGACAAATGCGAAAATGGAAGCCAGTTGAGGCCACACATTGTTTGGTTTGGCGAGGCGGTTCCGGCATTTTACGATGCCATTCCTATGGTGGAAGCTGCTGATATTCTGTTGGTGGTTGGCACTTCCATGCAGGTTTATCCCGCTGCCGGACTGGTAAATTACGTCAGGCCGGGAGTTCCGGTTTTTGTGATCGATCCGGTCCGACCTGATTTTTATATGAAAAACGTAACTTACATCGAAGAAAAAGCTTCGGTGGGCATGAATATTCTGAAATCCAAACTTGAAAAACTGAAATAAATGAAGAAAGTATTATTGGTTTTGTTTCTGGCAGTCATTACTTTAACCATAAAAGCGCAGCGTTTTAATGGTGGAATTTTGGCGGGATTTAATGGTTCGCAGGTGGAAGGCGACAGTTACAAAGGCTACAATAAACCGGGTGCTGTGGCTGGTTTTTATGTGGAGACTGATATTGCACCGGCAGTTTTTGCAGGAATGGAGTTAAAATTTAACCAGAAAGGTGCCCGCAAAAATCCAACGGCAAAAGACCCGACAAAATATATTATGCGGCTGAATTATATTGATCTGCCTGTTTATGCCGGTTTTCGTACAGGCGAATGGGGGGCTGTGCTGGCCGGTGTTCAGCCTGGTTATCTGTTAAGTGGCAAAGAATTTGATGTTTATGGAGAGTTTCCTCCCCAGGATCAGGCCGAGTTTAACAGTCTCGATTTGCAGGCTTTAATAGGTTTTCAGTTTGATTTTCTGGATTACCTGAAAGCCGACCTTCGATTTGCCTTATCAGTTCTGCCTATCCGCGATAAACCCGGTGATACCAATTATTATTGGCACGACAGTCAGTTTAACAATGTGATTTCATTGGCATTATATTATCAGATTGGGGGAAGATGAAGCAGACAAAACGAAAAATTGTGATTGCAGTAACGGGTGCAAGTGGTGCTGTTTATGCTTCGGTACTGTTCGATCAGCTAAAAGATTTAAAAGATCAGCTCGGCGAAGTGGGGGTAGTTTTCAGCACCAATGCCCGCGATATCTGGCATTACGAACTGGGTGGTCTGTTTGAACCGGTTTTCCCGTTCAGGGTTTACGAGAAGAACGATTTTTATGCGCCCTTTGCTTCGGGTTCTTCTACTTTCGACACAATGATTGTTTGTCCCTGCTCAATGGCAACGCTGGGTAAAATTGCCGGTGGTATTTCTGACGACCTCATTACCCGAGCAGCCGATGTGATGCTGAAAGAACGCCGCAAACTGATTCTTGTTCCCCGCGAAACGCCTTTCAGTTTGATTCATATCGAAAACATGCGGACAGTAACTTTGGCAGGTGGCATTATTTGTCCGGCAATACCATCATTTTACAGCAAACCCGAAACCATTGAACAAGCTGTGCAGACGGTTACAAACCGGGTATTGTCACTGGCAGGTTTTGGGAATACGGGTTTCAGATGGGGTGAAGATAAGGTAAAAGAAGACTGAATCGCGGGTTGCCGCAAAAAACAAATTTGGCGTTAAATTGTCTTTATTTCTGACCGTTTTATAACAACTTTCAACAATGACAAAAAGAAATTATATGAACCCGTATTTGGCGGGAATTCTGCTGGGGCTGGTTTTATTAGCGGCCATGTATTTTTCGGGTCGTGGACTGGGTGCCAGCGGGGGCCTCAAATATGCAGTGGTTGCGGCGGTTGACGCGGTTGCACCGGAACATGCAAAACAATCTGTTTATTATAGTTCTTATTTCGAAAGCGGTGAAAAGCCATTAAAAAACTGGCTTTTTTTCGAGGTTTTGGGATTGATTGCCGGAGGATTGATTTCGGGAGCTCTTTCGGGGAGACTGAAATTCACCATCGAAAAGTCACCAAAAATATCGAATAAAACACGGTTGCTGTTTGCTTTTCTGGGCGGTGTGTTTTTTGTGTACGGGGCGCAGCTTGCCCGTGGTTGCACCAGTGGTGCCGCACTTTCGGGGATGGCTGTGCTTTCGGTGGCAGGCTTTGTTACTATGATTTCAATTTTCGGATCAGCTTTCCTGTTTGCCTGGTTTTGCCGCAAACTGTGGATTTAAGCAGTTTCGGGTTAACGGGTTGCAAGTTTCGTGTTTCAGGTTCAATAATCATTAATAACTCATCAATAATAATTTAAGAAATGGGTCCGATTTCAATCTTCAATAACTTCCCCGAATGGGCGAACCTGCTAACAGGTTTTGTCATTGGAATCGGGTTTGGCTTTGCGCTCGAACAGGCCGGTTTTTCGTCGAGCCGCAAACTTGCCGGCATGTTTTATGGCTATGATGCCACCGTGCTGAAAGTGTTTTTTATGGCAGCCATCACAGCGTTGGTGGGTGCTCAGTTTCTCAGCTATTTTGGGATGCTTGATTTAAGCCTTGTGTATGTAAATCCCTACTATATTGGCGCTTCCATTGTTGGCGGCATAATAATGGGAGCCGGTTTTATCATGGGTGGCTTTTGCCCCGGAACCGGACTTTGTGCTTTGTCGATCGGTAAAATTGATGCTTTTCTGTTTTTAACAGGCGGTTTGGTTGGTGCCTTTTTGTTTGCCGAAACCTATCCTCTGGTGCTGCCGCTTGCAACAAGTGGTTACAAAGGTCCGGTGAAAATTAATGAGTGGATGGGCATTTCAGCGGGTGTTTTTTCTTTGTTGCTGATTGTGGCGGCTGTGGTGATGTTCTGGTTGGCCGAGAAAGCCGAAAAGAAATTTGCAAGGGAAGGAATTGATTGAAGAGGAGAGATATATTGTGATTTGTTGAGACTTATTGAAATAAATTGGAGAAAATGAATACACGTGTTAAAATATCGGTTTTGCTGGTTGGGCTGGGTGTTTTGCTGGCTTTTATCCCGGGTGGTTCGGGGAAAAGTTTCAGGGTGAAACCGGCTGAACTGGCAACAAAAGCTGCGACTGAAAACCAGTTTTCCGTGGATGAAGTGGCCCGTTTTGTGAATACCGAAGACAGCACGATACAGTTGATTGACGTGAGAAGTGCTGTTGAATATCGAGCCTGCAATATTCCTGGTTCGGTGAATATTCCGCTCGAAAACCTTACTGAACCAGGGTGGGAGAGTGCGCTGAACCGTAAAAATGTAAGAACCATTTTTTACAGCAACGACAATTTGCTGGCATCCATGGCACAAACCATCTCTATCGGAATGGGAAACGAAAATGCCTTTGTGATGAAAGGCGGATTGAATGAATGGTTTCAAACGGTGATGCTTTCTGAGTTTTCGGGCGAAAAGATTTCGGCACGCGAAAATGCTTTGTTCGAAAACAGATTCAAAGCCCGGGCTGCTTTCAACCAGATTAACAGTTTGCCCGACAGTCTGAAAAACAAATATTTCGATGCAAAACGGCTGCAGCGGAAAAAACTCGATGGTGGCTGTTAAAAAGGTAAAAAATTGCAGAAAATACTTTTTGTAAACTGGTAAACGGTATGCACAAAACAACTTTCAGAATAGCAAAAATGGATTGTCCGTCGGAAGAACAAATGATACGGATGAAACTGGCTCATCTGTCTGAAATTAAATCAATGGATTTCGATATTCCGAACAGAAAACTGACCGTTTTTCACACAGATTCTTACCAGGAAATATTTCAGCAACTTGACCTTTTGAAATTTGAAACATCATTTGTTGAAAGCATTGTGGAAGAGGATATTTCAACCAGTGGCCATACTTCACAAAAGGAATTACTCTGGCAGGTACTTGCCATCAACTTTTTCTTTTTTGTACTGGAATTTGCCACCGGCTTTATTTCCAATTCAATGGGACTGGTTGCCGACAGCCTGGACATGCTTGCCGACAGTTTTGTTTACGGTCTTGCCCTTTTTGCAGTGGGCGGTTCAATAGTATTGAAAAAAAATATCGCAAAAACGGCCGGTTCATTTCAACTGGTGCTTGCTATCCTCGGTTTTATTGAGGTAATCAGACGATTTATCGGTTTTGAATCTGTTCCAGTTTTCCAGACAATGATTATCGTTTCTGTGCTGGCTTTGGCAGGAAACAGCCTTTGCCTTTATTTGCTGCAGAAAAGCAAAAGTCAGGAAGCGCACATGAAAGCAACGATGATTTTTACATCGAATGATGTTATTGTGAATCTCGGTGTCATCGTGGCCGGCGTTCTTGTTTTTCTGACTCAGTCAAAATATCCCGATTTAATTGTCGGAACCATTGTGTTTGTAATTGTTGCAAGAGGAGCATTTAAAATTCTGAAACTATCAGCTTAAAATATTATCATGATTATAAATCGATTCAAAGAACTGGCATGGATTATCGGGTTACTGCTGATTGCAGCTGTTTTTGTTTTTGTTCGTGCAACCAATAAAAACAGGTTTTCGGGTACGACTGAAAATATTGCTGAAACACTAAAAAATGAGTCAGTTTTTGTTGAGGCTGAGAATTTGCAAATGAATGATTATTTGGTGGTTGAATTGGGCGATAATTCAAGTGAAGCGAAATTTCCAACTGCAGTAAAAGTTACTTTCGAAGGTCTGGCCGACAAAAATTTCAGAAAGCAACTGGAAACATCTGAAAAGAAAATTCTTTTAACCGGCGACGAAGCGCAGACTGCAAAAGCCTGGGTAATTTTAAACCAGTTAGGTGTTGAGCGTCTTTTTATTCTTACCGAAAAAGATAAACCCGAGTCTTTGCGCCACACATTTATTCCCGATACAACCAAAGCAGTTGTTTCGGTCGAGTAAAACCTGAATTATCCCCAAATCGAAAAGGTCAATTTTCTGCTTATTTTTTGTTAAGAAGTCATTGAAATTCTTCGTGTATTTTTATCATTTTTGGTGTGCGTTTCTCATCAGAATATACAGATAAAAGCTAAACCATTCAGGTATGAAGAATTTACAAACGGCAATCCCTGCCAGCGAACGAATTACTTCTGTTGACTTTTTTCGTGGTCTTACCATGTTTCTGCTTATTGGCGAAAGTACCGGTATGTTCCACTATTTCAGTGAAATAAATCTTGGTGTTGCAAAGTTTATCGGAACTCAGCTAACACATCACGATTGGCATGGCTTGTATTTCTGGGATTTGATTCAGCCCTTTTTTATGTTTATTGTGGGTGTGGCCATTCCGTTTGCGGTTGCCAACCGTTTGAAAAAGGGAGCAACCAACAAGTCATTGTATCTTCATGCGCTGAAACGCTCGGCACTGCTGTTTTTCCTCGGACTGGCGCTTTATAATTCCGGCGAAGACAAAATTGTTTTCAGGTTGCAGAATGTACTGGCGCAGTTATCGGTAACTTACCTGGTCGCCTTTCTGATTATGCGCTGGAAATGGTTTTACCAACTGGCGCTTTCGCTGGTTTTATTGCTGGTTGCCGACCTTGCTTACCGGTATTTCCCGGTTGCCGGATTTAACCAGCCCTGGGAACCTTTCCAAAATCTGGGTTCATGGGTGAACAACTGGCTGGAAGGTACTGACAAGGCCAGTATCTGGGCAAGTCTGAATGCAGTTTCCACCACGGCACACACCATTTGGGGAGTTTTGTGCGGGAAAATTCTGATGGATAGCAAGCCTGCTTTTGAAAAAATAAAACTTTTGGTGATTGCCGGCGTGGTTGCATTGGTGGTTGGTTTTGGTCTCGATTTATTATCAATAACACCCATTATTAAAAAGATTGCCACCGCTTCGTTTGTATTTGCCAGCGGCGGCTGGGCGATACTTGCCCTGGCCCTCTCTTATTGGATGATTGATATTAAAAAATGGGCATCCGGAACCCAGGCTTTTATTGTGGTGGGGATGAACTGTATTTTTATTTACCTGGTTTTCAGTTTGGGTGGCGCCGATATTCTTGCCAGACTTTACAAACCGTTTATTACTGTTTTTCTGGGCTGGACCGGACATATTTTTACCGGAATGCTGATAAGCAGCGCTGTGTGGTTTTCACTTTGGTATCTAACTTACTGGATGTACCAGCGGAAAATCTTTATTAAGATATAAAACAGGAGTTGCTTAAATGAGTTTAACTTCTGTTTTTAAAATTTAGCGTAGAACTTAGAATTTTCAGAATGAATTAAAGCGAAATTGAAATCAATTCAGAACCCAAAGCATGAAGTCCTTTTTCTATTTTTTCAACCTGGGCTTTTCTGGGTTTTGATTTACGATGTAAATAGCTCCAAAGTTGTTTCTGATTGATGCCTGTAATTTTCTCCAATCCCGAAAGCGATAAAATACCTGAATAATATTCCAGCAGGCTTTCTGTGTCAAATTTGTAAACAACCTCAAAATCTTCATCCAGAAAACCGGGATATGAAAAGCCTTCTTCTGTTGCAGTTTTCTTATAAAACTCCATTTGACCGAGCATATCTTTTTTCGCTGCCTCGGCTGTCTCGCCCATTCCATTAAACATTTCAGATGTACAATAAACACTGAATGTCCCGTCTTTAGCCCTTTCAATAATTGCTTCAATCTTTTTCATGTCAGTGTCGTTTATTTTAAACCCATTTCTTTTTTAATCTTCATCTCCAATCCTTTTCCAACCTCTTTACTTCCATGAAAAGTTGCTGTATAGTGAATTCCATTTTTCTCAAAAATCACATGGCTTCCACTTTGTCGAATTAAACTCCAGCCATTTTTTATAATAAGCCGGTTCAATTCGCTGGATTTCATAAAAGTCGGTTTTTTAGTTTCAACAAAAATACAATCAAAATCGAAAAAACGACAATAACAATAGAAATATTTCTATTATTTCACCTTCCAAACCAGCACCCCTGCCGTTTTAATGGTTTTTTCGCCAATCAGAATTTCGGTTCCGGCCGGAAGCTGCATTTCAAAATCCTTGTCGGCGTAATTCATGGCAATGCCAAAACCATCGCGGTATTCCACCAGAATTCCTTCGGGATAATTTTCCACCGGAATATTCTGCTGACTGAACAGTTTTTTCAGTGCCAGTTTTTCCAATTCTCCCGAACGTGAATCAACGCCGATGTAAGTAACAGTTCCCTTGCCCCGTTTATGGTGAACTACAGCGGGTGTTCCGGCATAAAACTCCTTTTCATAAGTGGCCCAGGTTTCAGTACCCGGGAACGGATTGAGCAAATCGCCCCAGCTTGTCCAGGGGATTTCGCGGTTTTCAAACTTTACCATTCCAGGTGAATGCGGCATTGGCAAATCATACGATTTTACCTCGGCACCAAATAGTTTCCACATCGGTTCGTAAAATTTGGCTTCCCAGAGGTGACCGTTTTTGTCCTGCAAACCGGTACGGCAACTCAAAACCAGGTTGCCACCGTTTTCGGCATATTTTGTCAGTTTGTCAATCATCGGCTGGTCAATCATCTGGTAAGCTGGCACCACAATAACAGGGTATTGCGAAAAATCAAATGTGTCGCGGATAAAATCCACCGGAGCTCCAAACGATTTCAGCGCTTTGTAATATTTCAACTGGTGGCCTTCTGTATTCCACTCTGTGGTTTGCTTGTTCAGGTTTACCTGCTGCACATTGTCGGCGTTAAACAGAATGCCTGTTTTCCGCTGCTGGTAAGCTTTTGGCAGTTGTGCTGATGAATTGTAATTCTCACGGAGCTTGCCGATTTCTTTCATAAACTGGGCAAATTCAAGTCCTCCGATAGTAGGAGTAACTCCGTCGGTTCCCACAATTCCGTAATGATAAGCTTCGTAACCATACAACGGGGCACGGTAGCGGTAAGTGCAGGTAAATTTGCTGCCACCGGCAAAAACATGCCACAGGTACAACCGGATGGCGCCGGGCAGCGGCTGCGGATTGATGCTTCCCCAGTTTACCTGACCGGGCTGCAACTCCATCACACCATAATAACCTTTCAGCGGACGGAAAAAGTCGTTGGCCATGGCAATGCGCGAATATTCGCCCACGCGGTAGCCTTTTTCGCCAATGCCGCGGTCGCTGCCATACACCATGTAGCGCGTGTAAGCCACAAAATCGAACTCGCGGCTTTGTCCCACGTAACCTACATCATACATCGGAATATAGTTGCTGGTAATCCACTGGTCTTTTGATGTGTATTTTCTGAGCACTTTTGCCTGTTCATCCAGAAAAGTGGCGGTTTCGCTGTCGGCAAACCGGTAGTGGTCGAGGCGCTGGTGCAGGTTCATGCCCCACTGTTTATGTAACGGGATATTAATCTGACTGAAATCGGAGTAAGTTCCGCTCCAGAAATTATTGCCCCAGGCTTTGTTGAGTGCATCGATGGTAACATACTTTTCTTTCAGCCAATTGCGGAAACGCTGTGTGGCGTCGTTGCCATAATCCAGAAAACGGCGGGGTTCATTGTCAATCTGCCAACCAATAACACGCGGGTCCTTGCCATATCGTTTGGCCAGTTCTTCCACCATGGTCATCGAATAGTTGCGGTAGTAGTTGCTCGAAAAAGTGGCGTGTTGCCTGCCTCCGTGGTCCATCTGTTTGCCGTCTTCATCGGTAGCAAGTATGTCGGGGTGTTTGCGCACCAGCCAAACCGGTGGCGTGGCAGTTGAAGTACACAAAACCACTTTCAGGTTGTATTTGGCAGCCAGTGCCAGCGACCTGTCGAGCCAGCCGAAATCATATTTTCCTTCTTCGGGCTCCAGTTGCGCCCAGGCAAACTCGGCAAAGTGGGTAAATTCGAAACCCATTTTAGCCATGTTCTGAAAATCGCGCTCCCACTGCGACTCGTCCCAGTGCTCGGGATAATAATAAACGCCAACAGTGGTAAGGTCTTTGGCAGGGAAAAACTTTTCGGGATTGTTTTGTGCCTGTGCGAGTGCAGCAAACAAATTGGCTGCCAGCAAAATGGAAAGTGATTTTAGTTTCATGGTTGAAATCATTGTCAGTTTGAATTGCAATATTACCGAAATAAGTTTGAAAAAAGATGCCGGATACTGGATAGAAGAATGGTGATTGGTGGAGATTGATTGAGATTGGTGGGAAACGCTTCTGGCAGCTGGCATCTGGCCGCTTGCTGTCCGCTTTTTACCCCGTGCTCCTTGCCCCATGCCCCCAGCCTCTTAAACACAGAGCACACGGATGAGACACAAAAAACCACAGAGAAAATGGGTGTTGAAATTTGTGATTTGGATTATTGTGATTTTTTCTTTCTCCCGACTCCGGTCTCCGGACTCCCGACTTTTTCTTGCATTTATGTAAAATACTTTTTACTTTTAGGGCACAATTAACCAGGCTGAAGAACAATGAATTACCAAATGCTTCTGAATTACAAAATCAAAGAGAAAACTAAAAAAGTTGAATTATACACCCAAAACGGGGGAATAAGCCAAACTGGTAATGACAAAATAACCCAACTGGATGGGATACATACACATTAGAAGCAATGGTATGGAAAACCTAATTGATACATTATTAATTTTCAACAAATTATCCATTGAAATTGGGTACAAGACTGTTGCAATGGTAAAAGCAGAGGTTTTTGATGCAAAAAAAATAAATAAGTTGGGCACTGACATGGCCGTTTTAAATTCTTTGATGGACATGATTATTATAGAGTCTTGCTCATTTATTGATGAATACGAGCAGCATTTTGGTGTAACTACCGAAGAAAAATTTAAGAATCAAATTGTTGAAATAAAGCAAATTTGTAAGCCTGTCGTTAACAAAATTAAGGAATGGAAGGATTTGAAACTTATCAGAAATAGTTTTTTAGCTCATAATCTTAGAACGAAAGACAGAAAAATGATATTTAGAAATGAAATCAGTTATAATGCTCCTCGTAATGTTTACGAAGTTGAGTTATTGAATCATCTGATTCAAATAATTTTTAAAATAATCAAAATTGAATTTCGTGAAGAATTTGAATTTGCAAAAACAAATTTTAAACTAAAAACCGATTCTTACATTGGACTGGAAAGAACAACATGTTTCCAAACTATAGATAATGTTATAGTTGGTGTAAATGAGAAATTGAAAGATATAGGAAGAAAGTATTCAATAAATTTAAAATAAACTCCTGCTGCTAATAAATTGTAATATGGCAGGCGGGATTTTTGCGGTATGACAAGTCAGTCCTTTCGCCCACTCTTCTGCGGGTCTGACAGGATTTCTTTTCGAAATCTCGCCTGACCAAATACAAGTGACCGTAATATGTAGACAAACAAACAACAAAATGGAAAAACAATTTTTTGCCGTGTATTTAAACCCTTCGAGACCTGATTTTGCGATGACTATGACTGCGGAAGAACGTGAAATTATGTTGCAGCATGTGGCCTACTGGTCCGAAAAAATGAACCAGGGAAAAGTGTACGCTTTCGGGCCTGTTCTCGAACCCAAAGAAATCTACGGACTGGGCGTTGTGGGGGTTGAAAACGAACAGGAACTTCAGGACTTTATTGCCAACGACCCGGCAGGAAAAATCAACCACTACGAATATTTCCCGATGAAAGCCATCGTTCCCGGGACTCCGGATAAATAAAAAATCCACTGCCGCCGGCTGGTAATCTGCCAGCTTTGGCAAGTCCGCAGGGAAAAAGCTTTTACCTGCTGGTAAAGCCATTTCACACTTTCCCGGCAAAGTAATCCCTCGGGAAATATCTGTGATTCCCTTTCCCGGAACCTTCCCGGGACAGGTCAGAAAGGATATTTCCTTTCCCATGATAGATATTTCCTTTCCCGGCAAAGTAATCCCTTAGGAA
>CAZXVT010000084.1:0-18888 GCA_964644015.1 uncultured Maribellus sp. | reverse complement strand
ACGTAATTCCACTTTTGATCGTTTTTGACAAAGATTTATTTCCATCATAAATCAGTAAAAATTCTATTTTACATGAAATTGTATCAGTTTGGCTTATATTATAATCAATGAGAGAATTACTTCTTTTTGGTTTTATCTCAAAGTTTAAAACAGTTGATTCTGAAAGGATATTGGTTTCATTTTTACCATCTAATTCTGCTTCAATTAAGGTAAACCTTCCATCAAGTTTATTAACGATTTCAAATTGAATATTCTCTTGTTTTAAATAAAAATACTTCCCGGAGTTGTTTAAGAATATGACATTCAATGACTCATTTCCTTCTAAAGCAATTAACTCTAAAGCAATTCTATTTTTTATTTTTTTGGTTGAATGCACTAAATTTATTATCAATCCGAAGATTGCTATACAACTTAAAAACAATGCAAAAATATTGGCCCAGAAAAAAAGATTCCTTTTAAATTTATTTTGATATGTGCCACAATACTTACACACAATTGCCGATGATTTAATTTCTTCAAAGCAGGATTTACAATACTTTGTCTCGCTATTTTCTTCTATGATATTCATTTTTTTGTGTTGAATTTAAGGTTTAGTTTAAAACGGCAACCTCCCTAAATCTAAATTACCACCTGATAGAATGATCCCTACCTTTTTATTCTGAATATCAACTTTACCTTCAAGAATTGCCGCCAGCGGAACGGCCGACGAAGGTTCAATAATAATCTTCATGAGCTCCCAGATCATGCGCATTGCCTCCACAATTTTTTCTTCTGAAACGGTTACAATATCGTCCACTTTTTCAGAAATGATGGCAAAATTTCGTTCGCCCAATGAAGTTAAAAGTCCGTCGGCAATGGTTTTCGGATTGACAGACGGAATGATTTTTTTTGCCTGAAATGACCGGAACGCATCGTCGGCACCCGCTGGTTCGGCAGCAATAACTTTGCATTCAGGCAGTAAATGTTTGGTTGAAATGGCTGTTCCTCCCAGCAATCCTCCCCCACCCACTGGTGCCATGATGATATCAAAGTCTCCGAAATCTTCAATCAGTTCTTTGGCTGCAGTTCCCTGACCGGCAATTACGAAAAAGTTGTTGTACGGATGTATTTCGGTTGCACCGGTTTCAGCCACAATTTTTGTCAGCGTGCTTTCGCGTGCCTGCAGAGTGGGTTCGCAGAATGTGATTTTTGCACCATAACCAGCCACCGCTTTCTTTTTTATTTCAGGCGAATTAACGGGCATAACAATGTGGGCGGCAATTCCTCTCATTCGGGCAGCTAAAGCCAGTGCTGCCGCATGATTTCCCGATGAATGCGTGGCTACTCCTTTTCGGGCATCTTCTTCCGAAAGAGAAAAAACTGCATTGCAGGCACCCCTGAATTTGAAAGCTCCCACTTTCTGAAAATTCTCACACTTAAAAAACAGGTTTCCACCTGTAATTTTGTTGATACTTTGTGAGGTTAACACAGGCGTGTGATGAGCATATTTCGCCACAATCCGGTGGGCTGCTTCAATATCAGAGAATTCAGGAATAAAACCAGGGTTCATAATTCAAGTTTTGTTATTACTTCGGATTTCAAAAGCGGTAAATACTTAATTATAATCGCCCAGATTAATGAATCATCAACACTATCGTAAGCATGAATAATCCGATTTCTCAATCCAATTATCCGGACACTATTTTCAAGAATATTATCTCTGTCCTGTTTTGTGAATTTATTGGCGGCCTCTCCAATTATACCAAGTTGTCTTTCAACCGCACTTGCTGTCTTCCTGTCAATTTTATATGAATCAAAAGAACTTACTCCGGCTGTAAACTCTTCAATCAGGATAATTGCATTCAAAATATCGTCAAGGTATTTTTTACTTTGCAGATCCATAAATCAAGACCTTTGAGTTATCAATGCTTTGCCGCAAAAAAGGATTTCTGATTATAGGGTTTGACAACAAATCAACCTTTCGATTAAAAAAGGCTTCCAGTTTATCCCACAACGAAATCAGTTTTTCACCTCTTTCCACCGGATCCAGTTCTTCAATTACCACAAGTATATCAATGTCACTTTTTTCAGCATCAAAATTTCCCGTGACCGACGAACCGAATGCAAACATGGTCTTTACACTGTGTTCCTCACACAGCCTGCCAAATTCATCTTCATTCTTTTTTATAAGTTCTTTAATAACCATGTCTCAAATATAATTCAAATTCATTCAAAATCAGCGTTTCCCTTGTTGGCTGAATTTCTCATTTAATAAGTCCCAATCGTTGTTATAAATCGATTGCCTGCGGAGTTCTTTAATTCTTTTCCATCCTGAATAATAGAGATACACCAGAAATGCAAGGAAAATTACAGACAGCCAATCGATACCGGTAAAAAGTATAAAATCGTACATGCCGTGCAGGATGATGGGAACCACCAAAGCTTTTTGTTTGAGTTCCGCCTGTTTCTTTGGGTAGAATTTGGCCATACCAAAGTAAAAACCCATGGTAATACCAAAAATGGCATGTGCCGGAACAGCAGTCACCGCCCTGATGATACCGGTGTAAACACCATTGCCCATTACATACATCACATTCTCGACGGCGGCAAATCCCAGCGATATAAAAACGGCATAAACAATACCATCGAATTTGTCGTTAAACTCCCGGCTTTTCCAGATCAACAGGTAAAGTGCCAGGTATTTAAACAGTTCTTCGGTAAAAGCTGCCACCACAAAAGCTTTCCAGGCAGCAGCCAACAATCCATAGAAATAAGTTGTGAATGCATTCAGAAAACTTTCGACAAACAAAATGGGAATCACTGTAAAAGCACCGGCGGCCAGTGCATAAATCAGCAAGCGGTAAGGTTCTTTCTCGTATTTATCGCGGAAATAGATGTATCCGGCAATGATAAATACAGGCGCCAGCGACAAAATCAGCAGATCCATTTCAATTCAGTTTGTCAGATTCCCTGAATCAGGTTTTTCATAATGAGTGTCATTTTAGGTTCGGCTTTCATGGCCACTTCCTGCACTTCCTCGTGCGAGATTTCCACAATCTCACCCGGAACCCCGCTGTCGGTAACTATCGAAATCCCAAAAACTTTCAGGTTCATATGACGGGCCACAATTACTTCAGGCACTGTTGACATACCAACAAGGTCGCCACCCAGCAAACGAAACATTTTGTATTCAGCCGGGGTTTCGAAAGTAGGCCCCGAAACGCCCACATAAACACCTTCCTTAACAACGATATTATTTTCGAGCGCGATAAGTTTGGCCTTATTACGGAGTCTCTCATCGTAACATTTGCTCATATCCGGGAAACGGGGGCCCAGTTCGCTTTCGTTTTTCCCGCGCAGTGGGTGTTCCGGAAAAAAATTGATATGGTCAGTAATAATCACAATCTCGCCTACGTGCCAGCCTGGATTCAGTCCACCGCTGGCATTCGACACAAAAAGATGACTGATGCCCACATATTTTAAAACCCGCACCGGAAAAGTTACTTCTTTCATCGAATAGCCTTCGTAAAAATGAAAACGCCCCTGCATGGCCAGTACTTCTTTGTTACCCAGCGTTCCGTAAATCAGTCTGCCTGCATGTCCATCCACGGTTGACACAGGGAAGTTGGGTATTTCGCTGTAGGGTATCGATTCTTTGATTTCGATTTCCTTAACAAGTCCGCCAAGACCGGTACCCAGAATAATACCTACTTCAGGCGTTGCGTTTATTCGTTCTTTTATGTAATTCGCGGTTGCTTTTATTTTCTCCAACATAGTTTAAAATTTTCTTATCAAATTCATATTCTCCCTCATCGAGGAATTTAACTTTCACGGGTAAATAATACAAATGATGTTTGAAGTTTTCAGGCAAGCCTGGTAAATCTTTCAAGCGCATCACATCTTTTTCGGTGGTCACAATAATTTTCTTATTCGTATTCAAAGCGTCAAATTTTGCCATCAGCTTCTGGATATCCGCATCAGAAAAATAATAATGATCGGGGAAAGAGAAGATTTCAACCTTTTTTGAAAACTGACGCAAATGATTGTACATATGCGCCGGAGCAGCAATTCCGGTTAAAATCAGCATCGAAAAATCTTTATTGTCATAAAAAGATGGCTCCAGTTCCGGCGCGTCAAAAACTGGTTTAATTTCTCCGTGTTTCAATGTGGTGAAAAACAGGTTCTGGTATGGTTTCAGCCTTACTTCCTTTTGCAGGATCCTGCGCATGATTGGCGTTACTTCATTAGGGCACTTGGTAAAAACAATTATTTGTGCCCTGCGCATTTGTGCCACTCCTTCGCGCAAACGGCCCGCCGGCAAAAGTGTGTCTTTTGCAATCTGCCGGTTATAATCAATCAGCAGAATATTAATTCCGGCAGTAATCCGGCGGTGTTGAAAAGCATCGTCTAAAAGCACCACATCCGGTACTTTCGGATTGGTGGGATCGAGCAGTTTTTCTACACCTGACACCCTGTTTTCGCAAACCGAAACGGTAATTTCGGGATAATGATTTTTGATCTGTAAAGGTTCGTCGCCCACTTCCGCTGCGGTTGAGGTGGTTTCCACCAGCCTGAAACCTTTTGTTTTACGCTTGTATCCGCGGCTCAGCGTGGCAACTTCGTATTTATTTTTCAGCAAATCAACGAGATATTCAACCTGGGGAGTTTTCCCGGTGCCACCAACGGTAATATTACCAATCGAAATTACGGGTACATCGAATTCCTTTGTTTTCAGGACACCAAGATCATACAACTGATTCCGGATGTAAACAACCAAACCATAAATCCACGAAAAAGGCAACAACAAAAGATACTTCATTGCAACTTTATTTTGAATGGCTAAGATAGCAATTTGCAATCGTTATTCAGCAATTGAGGGTTTCACTATTCATGAAACCCTCAATCAGTGCTGAAGCAAAAAGTGATTCTTCAGCTTAATTTATTATAACCTTAATTCACTGAAATATCATAGGGCATCCGGGCGTAAATTCCGTTCATACCGGTTGCTTTTTTGAGAAATTCATAATAACGATATTGTTCGCCCAGTTCGTTTTTCAGGAATTTTGCCTTGATATTGTCAGTTCCCATTTTAAAGATTTCCTGGAATGGATCGGGCAAAGCTGGCAGAGAAACAGTCCTGTATTCTTCAAGGCCTTCAATTTCGGCAGCGAGTGCGATAGCTTCTTTTAATCCGCCAAATTCATCAACCAGGCCAATCTGTTTTGCATTTTCGCCACTCCACACGCGCCCCTGACCAATGGAATCAACCTGTGCAATGGTCATCCGGCGGCCTTCTGCAACATGGGTGATAAATGTCTGGTAACCTTCTTCAATATTTCGCTGAAGCAGGTTCCGTTCTGTTTCTGTCATTGGGCGTGTTAAGGTAAGCAGATCAGAATTCTTATTTGTTTTTACCACATCGGTGGTAATACCCAGTTTATCATTAAGCAATTCGCCAAAATTCGGAATGGTTCCGAAAATACCGATGGAACCGGTAATGGTATTGGGACTGGCCACAATTTTATCGGCCCCGCAGGAAAGATAATATCCACCTGATGCAGCCACATTGCCAAACGAAACCACCATCGTTTTCTCGTCGGCGGTAAGTTTTACCTCGCGCCAGATGGTTTCTGAATCAAAAACAGTTCCTCCGGGCGAATCAATTCTTAAAACAACCGCTTTGTAGCTGCTGTCCTGACGAACCTTTCTGATTTCGCGGGCTAGTTCGTCGCCATCAATGAATTCTCCACCGAACGACATACCAATATCGCCGCTCGCATAAACCACGGCAATTTTATTGCGGCTGAACTTCTTTTCTGTCACCGGAACATCGGCGTATTTCGATGCATTGATAACCGGAACTCCCTTTGTTCCTTCAATTCCGGCTATTTTTCTGAGGTCATCCAACACTTCGTCTTTGTATTCGGCTGCATCCACCAAACCTGTTTCAACGGCTTTTGCACCTTTATTAAAAGTCTGCACCTCGTCAGCCAAAGCATTCAGCTTTTCAACCGGAATATTTCTTGCTTCCGAAATTCCTTTCAGCATGTGGTTCCAGAGACTGGTCATGTAGGTAAGCTGTTGTTCGCGGTTTTCATCGCTCATTTTATCGAGCATAAATGGTTCAACCGCGGCTTTAAATTTACCATGACGGACAATCTGCATTTCGATACCCACTTTGTCAAGCAGTTTTTTGTAAAACATCATTTCGCCACCCAAACCCCGAAAATCGATGGAAGCTTCCGGATGAACCACAATTTTATCGGCAACAGTTGCCAGGTAATACGATTTCTGGTCGGCCATGGCATATTCAACATGGGCGTAAACCGGCTTTCCACTAGCTTTTTTGAACTCTTTCAGCATGTTTCTGATCTCTTCCACCGATGCCATTCCGCCATTGGTAACCGAAAGTTTGAGGTAAACACCTTTGATCCGGTCATCATTAACAGCATTTTCAAGCGAAGTGGCAATATCATCGAGTCCCAGCGATTTCACCACCGATAAACCCGGGATGTTGAGGTCTTCAAACGGATCGTTCCGCGCCCTGTCAACCAGCCGGTGACTCAGGTCAATCACCAGCATCGAATTATTTTCAACAGTTACCTGCTTTTCTGTGGATGCCACAATAGCACCAATAATCATCAGCAAAAAAACAAAACCAATTATCGAAATAACAATAATCCCGGTAATGGTAGCCAGAACATATTTGAAGAACTCTTTCATAGTTATTATTTGTGTACTTTTAATTTCTGAATCTTATCAGTCGAAACTCATTTTTTAGAATTACAAATATACAACTCATGCATCAGGTTTTTTTGAGCATTGGTGGAAATCTCGGAAATAAACGCGCTAATTTCGATAAAGTTTACACGCATATTCAAAATGAATTAGGGTGCATCGTTTTACGTTCATCGGTTTATGAAACACCCCCTTGGGGATTCGATTCTGAAGACACTTTCTGGAACCAGGTTTTGTGTATTGAAACACCTTTGAATCCATCAGAAATACTTGAGAAGATTAAAAAGATTGACGCTGCTTTTGGAAGAAAAAGAAATTCGGAAGGATATTCATCGCGCGAAATGGATGTTGATATTTTGTATTTCGAGGATAAAATTATTGAAACCGAAAACTTAACAATTCCGCATCCATTGCTGCACAAACGGCTTTTCGTTGTGGTCCCGCTTGCCGAAATTGCACCTGATTGGGTTCACCCGGTTCTGAAACTCACCAGTGTTGATATGCTGAATAACTGTGAAGATAAATCAGAGATAAAAAAAGTATCGGAATAGATAAATTCGGTTGCCGAAAACATTTTCAAAAACCTCAGCGCTTTATTATCTTCCCAAAAATTTTAAAACAACAAATTTCAATGTTTCTGAATCACCATCAATCTCAACAAATCTCTATCAATCTCAATTAATCACGACAAATCACTATAAATCACATTTCATCACCATGATACAAATCGACTACAAATTGAAACCCGAATCGCTCTCGAAAAAACTTTCGCTTTTTTGGGAACTTTCAGGAGAGAAAATCAGGAACATCGACAAAAACTACGATGCCTCAAAAGGGTCTCCGGTTTTTACCGTGAACGGGAAATACTCCACCCGCGGCTGGACCGAGTGGACTCAGGGTTTTCAGTTTGGCTCGGCACTTTTGCAGTTCGATGCCACCGGCGAAAACTGGTTTCTCGAAAACGGCAGAAAAAATACGCTCGAAAAAATGGCGCCACATATCAGTCACACCGGGGTGCACGACCATGGTTTTAACAACCTGAGCACTTACGGAAATCTGCTCAGGCTGATGAAGGAAGGAAAAATCCCGTTCAACAAGTGGGAAAAGAATTTTTACGAGCTGGCTATTAAAATCTCAGGTGCAGTGCAGGCTGCGCGCTGGACAAAAATCAAAGATGGCGGGTTTATTTATTCGTTTAATGGTCCGCATTCGCTGTTTGTCGATACTATTCGCTCGGTGCGGATTTTGATGACGAGTCACTTGCTCGGGCATGTTTTTCAAGGCGAAGGCGATGCGAGAATTTCGCTCCTCGAAAGAGGATTGCAACACATTGCTGCCACAGCAAAATATTCTGTGTATTATGGCGAAGGCCGTGACAGTTATGATGTTTGGGGCAGAACTGCCCACGAAAGTATTTTCAATGTAAATGACGGCAATTTCCGCTGCCCCAATTCACAACAGGGTTATACCGGATTTTCGACCTGGACACGCGGGCTGGCTTGGGCCATGCTGGGTTTTGCAGAAGAACTCGAACTGCTTGAAAAATTGCCGGAAAACGAATTACATGAAGGAAAAAGCCAACTGGAAAAAATGATGCTGAAAGCCGCCCAGACAACCTGCGATTTTTACATCGCCAATACACCCATCGATGGAATTCCTTACTGGGACACGGGCGCTCCAAATCTGCATAAACTGGGAAATTATCTTGAAAAACCGGCTGACCCGTTTAACGATTTCGAGCCGGTTGACAGTTCTGCCGCAGCCATCGGGGCACAGGGACTCTTGCGTTTGGGAAAATATCTTGCTGAAAAAGGGGAAACCGAAGCCGGGAAGAAGTATTGGCAGGCGGGACTGACTGTGATGAATGCACTGCTTTCAGCGCCCTACCTGAGTACAAATCCTGAACATGAAGGATTAATACTGCACAGCATTTATCACCGCCCCTATGGCTGGGATTTTATTCCCGAAGGAAGCAAAATTCCCAATGGCGAATCGTCGATGTGGGGCGACTACCACGTCCGCGAGGTGGCGGTGTATCTGCAAAGGATTGTCAGGAATGAAAAATATTTGACGTTTTTTGGAAGCCTCTCCCCAGCCCTCTCTCAAGGAGAGGGAGCAAAGAAAACTTTCTGATTTTTTATTTCCTGCCCGTCCGGTCAGGCGGGCTTATTCAATATTTTAGATTTTTAAAGAAACAATGCTTTAATGGCAACACAACTAAACGATTTTTCAAAACTCTGCGTGCACACGCTCACCACAAAACCTTGGAACCTGCGGCAATGTGTTGAGAACTATAGTGCTGCCGGAATTCATGGAATCACTATCTGGCGGAATGTGCTGGAAAATGAAAACCTGAAAGAGGCAAAAACTTTGCTCGATGATTTCGGCATGAACGTGGTTTCGGTGGCCCGCGGTGGTTTTTTTCCCTCGGTTGAAAAAGAAAAACGCCAGGCTGCCATTGCCGACAATCTGTTTTGCATTGAACAGGCTGCTGCCGTTGGAGCGCCTTTGATTGTGCTGGTTTGTGGTGCCGACGGACGACAGCCGCTCAAAAAATCGCGCGACCAGATTCAGGAGGGAATCCAGCAAATACTTCCTGCGGCCAAAGCTGCCGGAGTGAAACTGGCCATCGAACCGCTGCACCCCATGTATGCGGGCGACCGTTCGGCCATCAACACGCTGGCACAGGCGAATCAAATGACCGAAGAAATCAACGATGAGTTCGTTGGTGTTGCGGTGGATGTTTATCATTTGTGGTGGGACAATACGCTCGAAACCGAAATCAGGCGATGCGGTAAAAACAACAAACTTTTTGCTTTTCATGTGTGCGACTGGAATGTACCCACCACCGATTTTCTGAACGACCGCGGACTGATGGGCGATGGCTGCATCCCGGTGAAACAGATTCGTGGCTGGGTGGAAGAAACCGGTTTTTCAGGCTACAACGAAGTGGAAATATTTTCGGATAAATACTGGGCAACCGACCAGAAAGCGTACCTCGAAAAAATAAAAGATGCATATTTGAATTTCACATGATATTGGATATTCGATAGCGGATTCTGGATTTTTTCAACCCGAAACCCGGAACCCGAAACTTTGAACATTAAACTTTAAACTTTAAACTGACTATGATACACAAAGTAGGAATAATCATGAACGGCGTCACAGGGAGGATGGGAACCAACCAGCACCTGATACGCTCCATTGTTGCCATCATCAAACAGGGTGGCGTAAAAATCAGCGACACGGAAACCATTATGCCCGACCCCGTTTTGGTGGGCAGAAGTGAAGCCAAACTGAAGAAACTTGCCGAAATGTCGGGCGTTGAAAAGTGGACCACCGATTTGGATTCGGTAATGAACGATCCGCAATATCAGATATATTTTGATGCTCAAACCACCGGTCGCCGGGCCGATGCGGCTAAACAGGCCGCCCGTGCCGGAAAACACGTTTATTGCGAAAAACCCATCGCATCCGACACGGCCACTGCACTCGAACTCTATCGAATTTGTGAGGAAGCCGGGGTAAAACATGGCGTGGTGCAGGATAAACTCTGGCTGCCGGGTTTGCTGAAGCTGAAACGGCTGATGGAAAACGATTTTTTTGGCAAAATTCTTTCGGTACGCGGCGAATTTGGCTACTGGGTTTTTGAAGGACACACGGTTTCTGCCCAGCGCCCGAGCTGGAACTACCGAAAGGAAGACGACGGCGGAATTATTGTGGATATGCTTTGTCACTGGCGTTATGTTCTGGATAACCTTTTTGGTGAAGTAAAAGGCGTTTTTTGCCTCGGCGCCACACACATTCCCGAGCGGGTTGACGAACAGGGCAAACCTTACAAATGTACTGCAGATGACGCTGCATACGCCACTTTTGAACTGGAAGGTGGTGTAATTGCCCATTTCAACTCAAGCTGGGTGACCCGTGTCCGCCGCGACGACCTGCTGACTTTGCAGGTTGACGGCACAAAAGGCTCGGCAGTGGCGGGACTGCGCGACTGCTGGACACAACACTACGGCAACACACCCAAACCGGTGTGGAACCCTGATATTCCCAACCCCATCAATTTTTACGAGGGCTGGAGCAAAGTGCCGGAACAGGAGGTTTTCGACAACGCTTTTAAAGCACAGTGGGAACTTTTCCTGAAACATGTGGTAAAAGATGAACCTTTCCGCTGGAATTTACTCGAAGGTGCAAAAGGTGTTCAATTAGCCGAAAAAGGACTGGAAAGCTGGGCAAATAGGACGTGGGTGGAAATTGGTCCTTTGAGCAGATAGCGGCAGAGAATTAAAAAGTATTTAGCAGCAGTACTAAGTAGGCAGTATAATATGAGTACAAGAAAAACAGCATTAGTCACCGGCGGTTCACGCGGAATCGGGCTGGGAATTGCCATCGAACTCGCAAAAGCAGGGTTCAACCTGGCCATCAATGGCGTGAGGGAACAAAAAGCAGTACAGCCTGTGCTTGACGGACTGAAAATGTTTGGTGCGCGGGTAATTTATGCACAGGGCAGCATTGCCGACAAAACAGACCGGCAGCGGATTTTCGACACAATAATTTCGGAATTTGGCGCATTGAATGTGCTCGTGAATAACGCCGGAATCGCGCCCCGCGAAAGAAAGGATATCCTGGAAGCCACCGAAGATATTTTCGACGAAGTACTGACCACCAATCTGAAAGGGCCGTATTTTCTGACACAGCTTTTTGCAAACCACATGGTGCAGCAAAAAAAGGAGAACCCGGATTTTTGGAGTTGTATTATCAATGTATCGTCGGTTTCGGCAAGCGTGGCATCGGTTAACCGTGGCGAATACTGTATTTCGAAAGCCGGAATTGCCATGGCCACCAAACTGTGGGCGGCCCGGCTGGGCGAATATGGAATACCGGTGTATGAAATTCAGCCGGGAGTGATAAAAACCGACATGACCGCCGGTGTTACCGAAAAATACGACAAGCTGTTTGAAGAGGGTCTGAGTATCCAGCAGCGCTGGGGAACGCCTGAAGATGTGGGCAAAGTGGCGGCTGCCATGGCCACCGGAATGCTTCCCTACTCCACTGGGCAGGTGATTCTGGTGGATGGCGGAATGACGGTGCAAAGATTGTAATGCCTTCGCTTTGTATGATAAAGAAATGATAAATACAATTGAATTTTTCACAGTAGACTAATACCCTTCGACTTCGCTCAGGGTGACAGTCAGACTGAGCGAAGTCGAAGTCTGTTTCAGAATAATACTTAACCCACCGGAATATTAAAGATTGTATCGGTTTTCAGTTTGAAAACTTCGGGTGCTTCGGCAAAAAACTGTTTTAGTTTGGGAAACAGTTTCAACCGGTTCATTTCGCGCAGATGTTGTACCTGGTTTTCAATTATTTCAAGCTCTTCGTTACTGAACCCGTATTCGCCGGTTTGCAATTCGGTCAGAAAAACAAAAAGATCGTGATCTTCGCCCAACTGCTCAGTAATATTATTCAGGTGATAGGTTTTCAACCTGAAAAAACGGGGGTGAATGTAGCGGATAAAATCAGACTGATAATACAACTGTTTCAGCTTTTTGCGCAGTTCGTGCACCAGTTTGGGGTCCGACTGCACCGTCAGAAACTGGTAAATGGCATACGACTGGTTGTATGACTCCTGAATCTGACCGGCAAACTGCTGGTGCGAAGGAGTTTCCAACGCAATTGTTTCCATTTGTTCCGCGAGCGAAACCACAAACTTCTGAATGGGCAGATAACCTTCTGCCGCCAGAAATCCCTGTTCAATCACTTCCCGGTTTTTTTCGCTGAACTTCTCGCGGGCAGCCTTGATTTTTCGGTCCGCAATCAAATTCCCCGAGGCAGAAATCCGGTCGAAAATCTGACTGTTCACAAATGTTTCGCGCATTGGCGTGAGCGAACGGCCAAAGAATTTGATTTGCTGTGCAAAATCAGGCGAAAACTCTTCGGGAAAATCGCTGTAAAATTTCAGCAAAGCACGGAGCCGCTTAAAAGTTTTACGCATTTCGTGAACCGCCACATTGGGCGAAATGTTTTCGGCAGAGCTGAAATACTCAACCCTTTCAAGCTGTTTGACGATGGTTTCAATTAAACGTTTTCCGGCAGTGTGCGGCATAATCTTCCCCTCATTTTGGGCAGCAAATGTAGTAATTTATTCAAAATAAAAAAGGCTGTCACATTTTGGAAAACCTTGTTTTATAGCACTTTATAATTATTTCAATCTATCATCTCAAACCCGCAATACGGTACCAAAACTTTCGGGATTTTGATTCCTTCGGGTGTCTGGTTATTTTCGAGCAGGGCGGCTACAATGCGTGGCAATGCCAGCGCGCTGCCGTTGAGCGTGTGCGCCAGTTGCGGTTTTTTGGTGGCTTCGTCGCGGTAACGCAGTTTCAGGCGGTTGGCCTGGAACGATTCGAAATTGGAAACAGAACTTACTTCGAGCCACATTTTCTGGGCTGCCGAAAAAACCTCGAAATCGTATGTCAGCGCCGAGGTAAAACTCATGTCGCCGCCACACAAACGCAGAATACGATAGGGCAGTTCCAGCTTTTCGACCAGGCTGGCCACGTGGTTTACCATTCCGTCCAGCGCTTCGTATGATTTATCGGGGTGGGCAATCTGCACAATTTCCACTTTATCAAACTGGTGGAGGCGGTTCAGACCTCGTACATCCTTGCCATACGAACCGGCTTCACGGCGGAAACAGGCGCTGTAAGCTGTATTTTTATACGGAAGGTCTTTGGCTTCGAGAATCACATCGCGGTAAATATTGGTCACCGGCACTTCGGCAGTGGGAATCAGGTACAGGTTATCAATAGTGGCGTGGTACATCTGGCCTTCCTTGTCGGGCAACTGGCCGGTGCCAAAACCTGAGGCTTCGTTTACCATCAGCGGGGGCTGAATTTCTTCGTAACCTGCTTCACGGGCTTCATCCAGAAAGAAGCTGATGAGCGCGCGTTGCAACCGTGCTCCTTTTCCGCGGTACACCGGGAATCCGGCGCCGGTAAGTTTCACTCCCAATTCAAAATCGATGAGGTTGTATTTGGCAGCCAATTCCCAGTGGGGTAGTGCATTTTCAGGCAAAACCGGGATTTCGCCATTGCTTTTTACCGTAAGGTTATCGGCAGCATGACGTCCTTCAGGAACAATATCAGCAGGCAGGTTGGGTAATTGTACCTGCAATTGGTACACCTGTTCTTCGATGGCAGCAAATTCAATATCAAACTGTTTGATGCTCTCTTTAATTTCAGCGGTGCGTGCTTTGGCCACTTCTGCTTCGGCTTTTTTCCCCTGTCGCATCAGTAGCCCCACTTCGCCCGAAATTTTGTTCATTTCGGCTTTGGCTTGGTCGGCTTGGTTTTGCAACTGGTTTTTGGTGCGGTACAATTCGGTGATTTTTCCCACGATTTCAGTGGCATCAAAATGTTTCTTTTTCAGCTTCTGAATGACCAGTTCTGGATTGTCCTGAATAAATTTTAAGTTGAGCATTTCCTTCGATTTTGGATTAACGGCAAATTTACAATAAAAAAATCTCCCGACTAAAAAGCCGGGAGATTTTCCTTATAATTTGAGAATTTAATCAGGACTACTCTTCTTCCTGAACTTTCTTTTTTCTCGGAGCTTTTGGAGCTTCTGCCACCGGGGCTTCTGCTACTTCAACTTCCACTTCAACAACCGGCTGTACCGATACGTACGAGCGGTTTTTCAGTTTCTTTTTAAATTCAACTGTTCCGTCGATTAATGCAAAAAGGGTATGATCTTTTCCCATTCCTACATTTTCACCCGGATTGTGGGTTGTACCCCGCTGGCGAACTAAAATATTACCAGCTTTTGCGTGCTGACCGCCAAAAATTTTCACGCCCAGTCGCTTACTTTCCGATTCGCGTCCGTTCTTCGAACTACCTACACCTTTCTTATGAGCCATGGTAAATTTCTTTTAATGTTATCCAACAATGGTTTCTACCTGAATTTGTGTGAACTGCTGACGGTGACCGTTCATTTTCTGATAGCTTTTTCTGCGTTTTTTCTTGAAAACGAGCACTTTTTCACCTTTCACATGTGCCAATACTTTGGCTGTAATTTTTGCACCGCTAACGGTCGGAGTTCCAACAGCCACAGCGCCGTCGTTGTCAACAAGCAACACTTTTTCAAACTCAACCGAGTCGCCTTCTTTGGCGTCGAGCTGGTGTACGAAAAGCTTCTTGTCTTTTTCCACTTTGAATTGCTGTCCTGCAATTTCTACAATCGCGTACATAACTTTCTTTTATCTGTTTACACCGTCAGGCGGGATTCCTATCTTCGGTTTCCACTTACCCGGGCCTGAACGATTCAAAATTTTCGGATTGCAAAAGTAGTCGTTTCAAATTGATTAGCAAATATTCCGGAAAGAAAATTAAAAATGTAAATGGGTAATTGGGTGAATGTGTGATTGAGAAAAATTGAATGAATCGATGAAAAACAACAGTAATTTCAACCCATCGCATTGAATTACCTTTAAAATCGTTGGTCCTTTTCCAGAAAAAAGACATCAAACTTCCGGATACCAGGAATGCTTTCAAAAAAAAAATCTGTGCTCATCTTAAACCAAAATGATTACTATCTTTGTTTTCGCAGAAAAAACAGGCTGTAAAAAGGATGCAAAAAATTCGTTTAAACATCTTAGGACTTTCGGTAAGTCAGACTCAATCAGGGGCTTATGCTCTTGTGTTAGCAGAAGAAAATGGTGAAAGAAGAATACCGATCATTATTGGCCCGGTTGAAGCCCAGGCAATTGCCATTCAGCTCGAAGGACTGAAACCACCGCGTCCGCTGACTCACGACCTGTTTAAAAACATGGCACTGGCTTTTGATATAGCCCTGCTCGAAGTAACAATTTATAAACTGGAAGAGGGCATTTTTTATTCTGAACTGTTGTGTGAACAGGAAGGCAAAGAGGTTAAAATTGATTCAAGGACTTCAGATGCGGTGGCGTTAGCGCTCCGGTTTCGCTGCCCTATTTACACTACCGAGGAAATCCTCCGGAAATCAGGAATTGTACTTGATTTGGAAGACGAAGACTCGCCGGTAAGAAATGTATCCAATTCAGAAGGTTTTTCAGAAAACGAATCATCGCCTTACGCGCAATATTCATCCACCGAACTGAACGAGATGATCAACGAAGCCATTCAGAATGAAGATTATGAAAAAGCTTCTTTGATTCGGGATGAGTTAAAAAAGAGAAAAAAGTAATTCCGGCTTAATGCTGGTAATTTTCGAATTCTTTCGGGTCGTGTTTGTGCCGGAAGAAAATGGCAAACAACACAGCAACCACCAGAGAATACGCAGCAAACACAAACCAGATGTTCAAAAATTCAGGATTTGACGAATCTCCGATGTTCCAGATTCTGACCCCACCTTTCTCGAACCATTTTGCTATTATCTGACCCGCAATAACATTGCCCAGAACTGCGCCAATTCCATTTGTCATCAACATAAAAACACCCTGAGCCGACGACTGAATTTTTGAATCGGTGTTTTTCTGTACAAACAAAGCCCCCGAAATATTGAAGAAATCGAATGCCATACCATAAACAATGCACGACGTCACGATTAAAACAAAACCTGAAATTGAATTTCCGCTCAATCCAAACAGGGCAAACCTAATGGCCCACGATAACATGCTGATTAACATTACTTTTTTAATTCCGAATCTTTTCATAAAGAAAGGAATGGCAAGTATAAACAGCGTTTCGGATATCTGTGAAATGGAGAGAATGATGGTTGAAAAGTTAAACACAATTGAACTTTCAGGAAAGATGTTGGCATCTTGCAGGAATGCGTCTCCGTAAGCATTGGTCAGTTGCAGGGCTCCGCCAAGTAACATACTGAAAATAAAGAAAATGGCCATCTTTTTCTGTTTAAACAAAATAAAAGCCTGTAATCCGAGTTTTTCAGATAAAGTTTTCTTTTCCGCTGAAAGCTCTTTCTTTTTTTCAAGGGTTGGAAGAAAAATAAATGAAAAAACAGATAGGAAAAATGCGCCAACTGCTGCAATTATAAAAGAAACCTTTATACTGAGTCCAAAGCCCCACTCTTTTGTAAAAAGGTTGGTAAGCCACATGGCAACAATAAAACCAACGGTTCCCCATACCCTTATCGGAGGAAAAAATTTCGTTGGGTCTTTACCCTCATCTTTTAATATATTAAACCCGATGGCGTTATTTAGCCCAATCGTGGGCATATAAAAGCTCATAGCAAGAAGCAGAATCCAAAAAAATGGCATAGGATTGTCAATCAACGGGATAAAACACATTGTCAGTCCAAAAAACAAATGCAGAAGTGCGTAAACATAATTGGCTTTCCATTTGTCTGCAATAATTCCGAATAGCGTTGGCATTACCAGGGAAGCAAAACCCATAGTTGAAAAAACCCAGCCAAACTCGGCTCCATCCCAGTTTTTCTCTTTAAATCCATATGATGCCAAAGTCATCATCCAGGCCCCCCAGACAAAAAACTGGAAGAAATTCATCAGAATCAAACGGTATTTTATGTTCATTGTTTTTGATTTTTGCAGCGCTACAAATCTAATAGATGAAAGCGATTTACCAAGCAATAAATTGCCCGATAAACCGCCTTCAATTGTATAAAAAACAGAAATTATTTACTCAAATCCTTTATCCGCAAATTCCGGAATTTCAGTTCAGAGCCGTGTCCCAAAAAGCCGATATAGCCTTTTTCGCGCAGTAATCCGGGATGTTCTTTGTGGTCGAGTGTACCATTTTTGCTGGCTTCCTTAAAATCGCCATCCACAATTGTTACTCCGTTCAGGATTACTTTAATGTGCGTTCCTTTTACAATCACCTCTTCAGTATTCCATTCTCCCAGCGGTTTCTGAAATCCGCGTTTGGCCGGAATCACACCATACACCGAGCCGTGGTACTGATAATCGTGCAGATTGGCATAAACCGGGTCCGAGTCATCCAGAATCTGGATTTCCATTCCCACATAAGCCGCGTCACCTTCGAGCGGCGCCCTGATTCCCAGTCCGTTGTTGGCAGCGGGTGTCAACTGAAATTCGAACCTGAAATTAAAATCGCTGTACTCTTTTGCAGTGTAAATATTTCCGTGTCCGCCCATTTTCGGGTCAACCACCATTTCGCCATTGTCAGCATAATAATCGGTGAGGTTTCCCTGCCAGCCATCCAGGTTTTTGCCATTAAACAACGATTCAAAACCTTCGTTGATTTCTTCCTGTGTCAACCCGATTTCTTTGGTATTGATTTCGCGCACAAAAATATCGCGGAACAAAAGCTGGTTTCCGTGGGCCTGCAATTCGATGGTACCTTCGCTGAAAATCGGGATGCTGCGGTCCCAGTAGTTGTCCATTTTAACGTTGTCTACCACCAGTTCGCCATTGAGGTAAACCGTTACATTTTCGCCAATCATTGTAATACGGAATGTATTCCATTCATCAACCGGGTTGTCGGCCACTTTCAGCGGATTGCGGACATTTTTTGCGTTGTTGTTGTACAAACCGCCCGAACCCACCTGGGCGCCCACGTCAACACGTGATGTATCCCAGATTTGAACCTGTGGTGTTCCACGCAGGTAAATACCGCTGTCGCCTTCTTTGGTAATCAGCCAGTCAACAATCATTTCAAAATCCTTGTATTTTTTTGTCGAAACAAGGTTGTGACCATTTCCGCTGAAAACAATCATGCCATCTTTCACGCTCCAGTTTTCGAGCATTTTTTTGTCGGTGTCGGCCTGCGCTTTTGCTTTATCCTTTTCACTCAGTTTTGCAATGGCAATGGGATTTCCATCGAGCAGCATTCCCTGCCAGCCTTCCAGGTTTTTACCATTGAACATCGAAACAAAACCTTTATCTTTTGGCATTTTGTCGAGATAACTTTTGATGTTTGCCTTGTCATAATCACTTTCTTCGCCTGCGAGAACAGCATTCACTTTTTCGAGCAAACTGCGGACAATTTCTCCTGAAAATCCGGGTTTGTCGTCGCTGGCCAATGCAATATTGGCAATTCCTCTTGCGGCAGCTTGTTGTAGCTCTTTGTCATCCACGTATTTCCCCAGGTAAACCAGCGAAAGGAAAGTTTTCAGGTTCCCGATAGAATTAACCACCTGAATTTTTTCTTCTGAAGTGGTTGCAAAAGGCATCACCTTGCGGTATTGCAGCAA
>CAZXVT010000083.1:7113-18961 GCA_964644015.1 uncultured Maribellus sp. | reverse complement strand
TTTGTTTGGAATGTAAATAACCTTTGGATTGAAAATGACAATCGGTTATTTAGACTTTTAACATGTATAAACATAAATTTCAATTGCTTATGAAAGAAAACATGGGAAAAATTGACAGAATTTTAAGAATTATGTTAGCAGTAGTTATTGCAGTGCTGTTTTTCACACACCTGATCATTGGAACTCTCGGAATCATTTTACTTATATTGGCGGGAATCCTGCTTTTTACCAGTTTAATTGGTTCATGCCCATTATATATTCCTTTTGGCATTAAAACGAAAAAGGAATAATCATAATTTTTTATCTATTAATAATACTTATATATCTTTTTATATTTATTTTCAGAACTATTTCATTTAAAGATTGTTTCACCTTAAAATCAAAAAAAAATATGGCATCAAATTTTACATTCAGAAAAACAAAAACAAGCGTTTTGCTCCTCACATTAGTACTGTTTTTACCGGGATATATTTTTGCCCAGACAAAACATATTGTTGAGGTCTCCAACAATAAATACTCACCTAAAGAATTGCAGATTACAGTTGGCGATACAGTTGAATGGAAAAACATCCAGGGATATCATAATGTAAACGGGAAAACTTCAACATACCCATCAAATCCTGAAAGTTTTGGAAATGCACTCGGCACAGGTTGGACTTATAAATTTGTTTTTAATGTTCCGGGGAAATACGATTACCAATGTGATCCGCATGTTGGCTGGGGAATGGTTGGAAAAATTGAAGTAAAGGAAGCAGGCGGCGATGACGAAAACAAATACCTATTAATAGTGAATTTTACCGGAATGACGCCACACGTTGGACAAACGCTCTGGCTGGCTGTCAAAGAAAAAGATTCGGGAAAAACAGTTGACCGCAAATCTGTTACAGTTTCCATTGCGTTTACAATGGAATTAACAGGTTTGGAAATGGGCCACTCCTACTGGGTCGATTTCTTTTCTGACCACAATAAAAACGGCATTTACGATGCACCACCAACCGATCATGCCTGGAGAAGAGAAGTGAATAATGTAGCGGGTAATTCTGTAATTGATTTTGCCCACAACACAGGATTTACCAACATTGAATGGGAAAATATGCTGACAGTACATTTTATGAATATGAATCCGCATGTTGGTCAGACTCTGCGCCTATGGGTAATTGATAAAGAAACAAAAGTAGCTGTTGACACCGCATCAACTCTGGTCTCGGCTGATTTTCCGCTTGTACTGTACGGAATTGTTTCAGGAAAATCATACAACATTGATTTTTATGCCGACCATAACAAAAATGGCATCTATGATACCCCTCCAACCGATCATGCATGGAGGCTTAATCTCGATAATGTAGTTGCAGATACATCGCTGATGTTCATGCACAATACAAGTTTTACCGACATTTTTGCCACCACACCTGTTAATCAGCTTGAATTTATGGAGGTTAAAATTTTTCCAAATCCTACTTCAGGTAAATTTTACATAGAAAAAAATGGAATTTTTGAATCACCAGTGCAGGTTTCGGTTTTTGATCTGACCGGGAAAATCAGGAAAAATGCTGTTATTGATCAGAATCAGAATTCAGTCGTTGATATTGAACACCTTCCTTCCGGAATTTATTTTATAGATATTAAATATTCAGCTAAACAAAGCAGATCGAAATTGGTTAAATATTAAAAACTTAAAAAATGATTAAAACCATTGCAACTACCTTTTTATTCGTTTTCATTTTTATGAACTTATATTCACAAAACGAAAATGAACCTGTAAAAAACGTTTTCCAGGGAACCCGTTTTATCAACCTTCATTCGGCAAATGTTGCCGATAAAAATGAACTGCAGTTGTTTATCCAGCACCGGTTTGGTGATATCAGCGGCGGTTTTTACGAGTTTTTCGGATTGGATGAATCATCTTCAAGAATTGGCCTCGAATACGGGCTTTTTAACAACTTTAATGTTGGGTTTGGACGAAGTTCCTATATGAAAACCTTCGATGGATTTTTAAAGTACCGGATTCTTACACAATCGGCAACTGTTCCGCTGACAATCACAGCAACAGCAGCAGGTTCTGTTCCCACCATAAAAGATGTGATTCCTGAAGAATACGACAGCTTTTCAGACAAAGCATCAGGAAATTTACAACTGCATTTTGCCCACAGTTTTAAAAAACTCGGATTCCAGGTTTCTCCCGGTTATATTGCCACGGGTTTTATTCCTGTTGAAAACGACAAATACTCATTTTTTACGCTGGCTGCAGGAGGTTCGGCAAAACTGTCAAAAAAGGTTTCTGTGAATATCGAATATCTCCACCGTTTTGAAGATAAAATTGATTATGCAAACCCACTTTCGGCCAGTATTGACATTGACACGGGCGGTCATCTTTTTCAGATTATGATATCAAACAGCCAGCAAATGTACGATCAGGCAATTATTACAAACCCAACAGGAGACTGGACAGAAGGTCATTTATTCCTGGGATTTAACCTTGTAAGAGAATTTAACTTTAAACAATACGAATAATGGAAAGAAGAAAATTTTTCAGAAATTTTGCGGTTGGCGGCAGTTTGCTTTTAACCGCGCCAATGTTGTTCAACTCCTGCTCAGGAGACGATAATGGAGGCGATAACAATAACAACAACAATAACAACACGGGTGGTATTACAGTGGATCTGAACAGTTCGGAATATTCTGCTTTGAAAACCGTGGGTGGTTTTGCCTACAAAGATGATATTATTATCATCCGGTCAACTGATACAGTTTATCTGGCATTATCGAAAGTTTGCACCCATTCAAGCTGTACTGTAACCTACAACTCTACCTCCAAAGATATTCCATGTCCGTGCCACGGTTCAAAATTTGCAACTACCGGAGCAGTAATTAACGGACCTGCTGCCAGCCCATTAAAGGTTTACAGTGTAAAAGTAAACGGGAATATATTGACAATCAGTTGAGATATCACAAAAAAAAGAATTCCGGAATAATTACATTTCTGTAACCATTCCGGAATTCTTATAAATTAAGGAAACAATCAGTTTCTCAGCAATATTTTAGCAGAATACTCTTTGTTCCCTGAAATTACGCGGCAAATATAAATTCCGGGTTGAACCCTTTGCCCGTTTTGATTTTGGCCATTCCAGATAATTTCATTTCCGGTCGTTGTTACCGAACTAATCAAACTTCCATCTACAGAATAAATCGAAATTCTTGCCTGATCAAAATAAGGATTGGCAAACTTGACTGTGGTTTCGGTACTAAAAGGGTTGGGATAAACCAAAAGCTGATTTTCTTCTTTTACCAAAAGTTCGGTTTCATTCCCAACATAAATACTGTTGGCGCGTCCCGGTGTTCCGAACTCAGCCACCGAGGTTTTCCAGTTGTCGGCCACCGAATTATCAAAAGTATAATGGCGAAGTTCGAGCGTTTTTCCGGTACCATTGGGTTCAGTTGCCCAGGGTGTTTCACTTCCAAACGCCACCGAATCAACAAGTATTCCATTCATAGTAAACAATCTCACCGCATCACCCGTTGCTCCCAGCCCGAAATTAAAATCTCCGGTTTTATTTAAAACTGTTGGATGTATTGTACTGAAATTTGTTGAAGATGCACAAACAACCAAATATTCATTACTTTTTAATACGGTATTACCGGGAATTGTAAAAATATGGTCGTTTTCACTGTCTTTCATCACCCAACCCGAAATATCCAGGTCGGCCCTTCCCCAGTTAAATAGTTCGATCCAATCTCCTGCATCAGCATTGTCGGCTGATTTGTAGTTAATTTCATTGATAACCACTGAATTTCCATCGTTCACAGTTTCTTCGAATACGGTTTTGAAGGTTGTGACTTTTGTAAGAGAAATCTCAATAGTGCTATTCATATTTTTCGTGCCGTTTATTTCCCAATGACTGAATTTATACCCTTGCTTTGGCACTGCAGTCAGTTTTACAGGAACATTCTGAAAATATTTTCCTGTCCAGTTTTCAGCCTGGATATTAATTGTATTCAGATAAATACTTCCAGCATCAACTGGTGAGATTACGGTATTAACATCAAAAATGCCGGCACGGGTGAACAGCTGAGTAATATGATTCCGCACATTGGCAGCCCGGTTGTTGCCAAAAGTCCGCATGGTCTGAATAGCGGCATTCCATCCTCCCTCAGAAGGAACTCCCCACCTTTGATAATGACGGTAAATTTCAGGTTGCAAAATATTGGCAATACTGTCGATTTTTGCAACCACCCGATCAGCCATAAAGGTGGTGTTCATCATATCGGCAAACCGGTTAATAAAGGCATTTTTAAACTTCGTATTTTCAGTCAGTTTTCTGAAAAGTAAAGTTGACCACGCAGGATTCGGCCAGTCGGTGTTATTAGGTTCAAGTGCAAATTGAATGGTATTTAATGTGTAAGCGCTTCCATTGTAAATACCAAAACCAAAATCAGTGTCGTACATCAGCCAACGCCATTTTGACCCTTCACGCTGTTCTTTCCAAAACTTAATATTGTTTCCGGGCCAGTCGCGGTTATCAAAATAGATTTGCGAAAGCATGTAATCAATGTAATTACTGATGTCAACCTGACCAGCAACCACCTCGTAATTTGCATCAGACACAAGGCTGTGTGAATTGAGAAAATCAACAAGTTCGATATAATCTTCATTGCTCCCCTCTACAACTACAGCATTATTTTCAAGAATATCAACCAATGCCGGATCAACACTGTGGTTTGCATCAAGATAATCTTCATTTATTTTTTCTCTCAGGTTTATGTGCCCCCAGTATTTACCGTTTAAATACAACACAACAGGTTCAAATGCCTGAATATCTGTGTCCATATCTTTAACAAGATCGGTCATGAATCCATCACGGAAACGCGTGTAATCATAATCGTTTCCGGCATTTCGAAGTACAATCGATTTAAATGAGGTTATTGGTTTTGAATTAAAAAGCTGGACTCCCTCAAGAGTCGGATCACCATATTCATTTCGGAAAAACACTGCCAGTGATTTTTGTGGCCGTGCCCTGCTCCAGGCTCCGAAAATTTTTATACCACAATTCAAAGAAAAAATCCGGTTGCCATCCTTTCCGATCATCTCAATACCGGCTGGTTTTTCCCAGTCTTCCCAGAAATTGGCACCAAAATACGGGTTTGAATTTTCATAAGAATCCCCCAGAACATAAATTCCGGTTTCGTTATCCCAAAGATTCATTGAATCAGTGGTTATTGCAACAACCGGCAGGGTTGGTTTTGCATCGAAAATGTATGTGCGCGATGCTATTTTACCCGGGGCTGCTCCAGGTTTGAATGCCCGCGCGCGAACCACCATGTTTTTATTGATATCAATCGGTCCCCTGAACTCCGGACTGCTTTCATCCGGATCAGATGCATCAAGTGTAAATCTTATAGTTTCTCCTTCTGCAATACCCGAAAAACTTAATCTTTTGGGAGATGATAGAAACATTTCGTTAATTGAAAAAACAATGTTGCTTTTTACCACTTCAGTGACCAATGTGGTTGTATTCAGGTTCCCGGGAGTGGGTTCATAAAAATATCCCCATTTACTGAGTTCACTTAAATTCCGGCCATAAGAAAATCCTGCAGGAATCACACCATAGGAAATTGAATCGGAAACTGAACCATTTTTATTGGTGATACTGATAGTCTCGCCGGTGGATGATAGTTTAAAACTGGTGTGCGGATATAATACCGGCATTTTAAAATATTGCGAAGATGCAAGTGGTGTTGAATTATTACTTACATAACCTACTGTCAAAAAGGGTGTTCCCGACATATCAGAAGACCCCGCACCCGAATTGTGAATTTGTATTGCCAATACATTCCCGGCAGGTTTTAGCAAGTTGATTTTGTCGGATAAATCAAAAGCCTCTGGTTCCAATCCCTGGTAAATAGTTGCTTCGTGAGAATAAGGTGAAGTTTTATAGGTAACAGGTGTTCCGGGGGCACCTAACCCAGCTCTTGCAATTTCAATTCCGTTCAGATAGGCTACAAAACCATCATCATAATCCATATGTAACCACAAGGCCCCAATTTTGTCAACATCAGCAAGGTTAAAAGTGGTTCGGATAAAAACCGAAACTGTACCATTTGGAAGTATTGTGTTGTCATCGTTATCGCCAAAACCAAATCCTGATGGCCCCGATTTCCAGGATGTATCATTAAACCCCGATGTTTTCCAGGTTGTAGCAGGCTCTGATGTGGGAACCAGGTATTTCCAGGTGTAACCCATGTCGATGATCGTATTCCATCTGATCGGAACCTGTTTTTTGTCCTTCCCTGAAGCATATACTAAAAATGGTTTTCCCGGCTCAAGTATAAATTCAGGAAATTGCCATTTCAGCAGGTTCGATTTGCTTTCACTCAGGTAATAATCAGCCAGATTTACTGTTGTATTTCCGGTATTGAGAATCTCAATCCAGTCGGGTGTTTCACCATCCTCATCATAAACCACGTTGCGGTTTGACGACATCAGTTCGTTAATCTTTAAATTCTGTGATTTTACCTCTGAGCAGAATAACAAAAGCAAAAAAACGGGTAATATTCGTTTTATTAAGTTCATGCAGTGCCTGATTTAAAGGTTGCAAAACAACAAAATAAATGCTTGAAAGCAAAACAGATTGTGTTAAAAGGGTGAGTATAAAACAAAAAAGACCCGTTTCACAGGTCTTTTTGCATCATGGTGTATGATTTTTCCAGATTATTTCAAAGTCAATGATTCATTTGCTTTTGCAACAATATTGAAACTGATTTCAAACTCGTCGTAAATCATGTTGTCGCCAAGACTATCGAAAAATTTGCCCGAACCATAACGGATATCCCATTTTGTACGGTCGATTTTCGCAGTTCCGTTGGCTTTTACAATGTTTTTGTCAACACTGATTTTTGCCGGGAAACTGATTTCATTAGTTATCCCTTTAATTGAAAGATTGCCTTTAACAGTATACTGACCGTTTGAAGCAGGCTTTACCGATGTGATTTCAAAAGTTGAATTCGGATATTTTTCAACCGAGAAGAAATCATCCGATTTCAGGTGTCCTACAAATTTCTTGTTGTATTCTTCGTTTGTAAGGTCGGTACATACAATCGAATTCATATCCATATTTACCCTGGCACTGGTGACATTGTTTTTTTCAACGGTCACAATACCATTACCCAGCATAAGATATCCTGTGTGTTGACCGGTAACTTTTTTACCCGTCCAGTTTACTTTACTTGCCTTTGTATCGATTTCAAAAGCGGTTTTCTCTCCTTTGGTAGTTCCTGCAAAAACAGTAGATACTGTAATAAGAACTCCTAAAACGATTGTAATTGATTTTTTCATTTTTTTCATTGTTTAATAATTTACGATACAAAAGTACCACCTGCAAACGCCGAAAAAAATAAACTAGTTTAAGAAAAATACTTTTTAGTCTTTTTTTCTTGCCCTTTTTGATAAAATCTTGCTTAAAAACACCGGAGTTACTCCCAAATAGGAGGAAATATGGTATTGAGGAAGACGCTGAATCAGTTCCGGATGAATTTTTATAAGTTCTTCGTAATTTTCTTCGGCAGTGTTTGTAAGTATTGAAACCAGTCTTCGTTGCAAAAAGATGTACGATTTTTTGATGTACCTCACAAAAGATGAAAAGTTGTTGGTTAGCAGGTTTATGTTTTCGTCGGAAATTGAATAGACAACGCTTTTTTCGATAGCATCAAGAAAAAAAGCGGTGGTGGCCGGTGTCGAAAGGTCGCCAATCCACTGATTTTCGCGGGCAAACAGGATGTTAAATTCCTTTCCCGAAGCGTCGATAACATACATCCGCAACAAACCTTTCTCAACAAAATAATGGCGGGTATTACTATCACCACTCTGAAAAATGATTTCCTTTTTTTTGAAAACCTCTTTTTGAAATGAATCTTCAATCAGTTTCTTTTCCCAATCCGTCAGCTTCCGGTTGTAAATGTGTTCGTAGTAACTGATAATGGTTCCGCACTTTTCCATCGTTATTTTCATTTAGTTGTAAATGTAGAAAAGCTTTCATAAAACAGAAGCACGTAAAACGAATTAAAACGCAAAGATACTTTTCATGATTATTATGATTTGTGAGCATACTTTCTTTCAGCAAAAAAATGTTTTGCTTTTTACAATATTAGATAGGTGTTTCAATTGCCCGAATGGTTACTTTTATGCACTTAAATAAATCAGTTAAACCATCTCTGAAAAGGGAATAAAATCAGAATGAAATGAAGAAATTTTTTGTTTTTGCAATTGCAACGGTTTTAATAGCCGGAACAGCATTTTCGCAGGTTAATACCTTGTCGAAAAAAGAGAAAAAAGAAGGTTGGGTGTTACTTTTTAATGGTAAAGATTTTACCGGCTGGCGCCAGTGCAACGGAACTGCCATGCCTGCCAACTGGGTGATTGAAGATGATGCTATGAAAGTACTGATTGGCGAAGGAAAACAACCTGGTCAAGGAGCCAATGGTGACGTAGTTTTTGGGGATAAAAAGTTTAAAAACTTCGAACTTTCAATCGACTGGAAAGCCAGCAAAATGGCCAACTCGGGCATTTTCTACTACGTTCGTGAAGTGCCGGGAAAACCCATTTATTATGCTGCTCCTGAAATTCAGGTGCTCGACAACAAAGATGCTACTGACAACAAAATCGATAGTCACCTTGCCGGCTCGCTGTATGATATTATTGCCGCCGACCCGAAAACCGTGAAACCTGCCGGTGAATGGAACACCTGCGTGATTAAAGTGAAAGACGGCAAAGCAACAATCAGTATGAATGGAACCAAAGTGGTTGAATATACACACTGGACTCCTGAATGGGATACAATGGTACAGAACAGCAAATTCAAATCATTCCCCGGCTGGACCGAAGGCATCTCAAAAGATGGTTACATCGGATTACAGGACCATGGTTATCCGGTTTGGTTCCGGAACATCAAAATCAGGGAATTATAATTTTTGAACACAAAGACACGAAGACACGAAGAAAATTTACACTTTGTGTCTTCGTGTCTTTGTGTTTACTATTAATATACAATCATCCTTTCGCATTATCGGCTTGAAACAATTCAATACAATTCAAAAAATGAAGTCAGCATATTACACAACTATTTTATCGATTCTTTTTGTCAGTTTTTCGTGTCAGAAACCGGCACAAAATACAGCAACCGATTACACCCAGTTCGTTGATCCGCTGATTGGCAGTGGTTATCACGGCCATGTTTTTGTGGGTGCCAGCGTTCCGTTTGGTGCGGTTCAACTTGGCCCGAATAACGAAACACAGGGCTGGGACTGGTGTTCCGGTTATCACTATTCCGATTCGATACTGATTGGTTTTGCCCACACACGTTTGAGCGGAACCGGAATCGGCGATTTGGGCGATGTGGTTTTTATGCCCGTAACCGATGATTTCAAACCCGGAACTGATACCATCCCCTACCCCTGGAAATCAAAATATTCGCATGAAAAGGAGGTGGCAAAAGCGGGTTATTATTCACTTCACATTGACCGTTATAATATTGATGCTGAACTTACTGCCACCAACCGTGTGGGTTTTCACCGTTATAAATACAATAACGAAGGTGATTCAAAAGTCGTTGTCGAACTGAAATACGGTACCGGCTGGGACAAAATTACCTATGGTTCTGTTGAACAGGTTGACAAAAACACCATTCAGGGTTACCGGTTTTCAAAAGGCTGGGCCGAAGACCAGAAAATTTTCTTTTACACCCAATTCTCAAAAGAGATTAAAAGTTTTGAAGTTTTGAATGCCAACGACGGAGAAGGCATATTAACCGCGCTGATTGGATTTGAAAACAACGGCGAATTACTTGCAAAAACTGGAATTTCGGCAACAGGTGCCGAAGGTGCAAAAAACAATCTGACCGCTGAAATCGATAAAGAACTGGGTGAATGGAATTTCGATGGAGTAAAGGATATTGCACAAAACATGTGGAATACTGAACTTGGAAAAATAAAAGTGGAAACTTCAAATCTTTCCGACAAAAAAATATTCTATACCGCACTGTATCACACCATGATTGCGCCGTCGCTGTTTAACGATTTCAACGGCGATTACCGCGGCGCTGACAAACAAAACCACCAAAATCCGGGCTACCAGACTTATACAACCTTTTCGTTGTGGGATACTTACCGCGCAGCTCATCCGCTGTTTACGCTGGTTCAGCCCAACCGTATCAACGATTTTGTAAACACCATGCTTGCCATTTACGACCAGCAGGGAAAACTACCCGTGTGGCACCTGCACGCCAACGAAACCAACTGCATGGTGGGATACCACGCCATTCCGGTGATTGCCGATGCCTATTTAAAAGGATTCCGCGGATTTGACGCCGAAAAAGCGTTTGAAGCGATGAAATCTTCCGCCATGAGCGACTTTCGTGGTGTTGACTTTGTAAAATCACAGGGATACATTCCGGCTGATTCGCAGGTTGAATCGGTGGCACGTGCCATGGAATATGCCATCGACGACTGGTGTATTGCCGCCATGGCAACCGCTTTGGGAAAAACCGAAGACGCAGCTTATTTCTCAAAAAGGTCAAAATATTACGAAAACTATTTCGACCCGCAAACCCGTTTTATGCGTGGAAAAATGGCCGACGGAAGCTGGCGCGCGCCTTTCAGCCCGATTGCTTCACAACACAATGCCGACGATTATTGCGAAGGAAACGCCTGGCAATACCTGTGGCTGGTTCCGCAAAATCCGGAAGGTTTGATTGAATTACTGGGTGGTGAAGAACCGTTTACGGCCAAGTTAGACAGCCTTTTCTCCATTTCTTCGGAACAAATCGAAGGCGCCTCATCTGATATTTCGGGATTGATTGGCCAATATGCTCATGGCAACGAACCCAGTCACCACACGACTTACATGTACGCTTTTGCCGGCCAGCAATGGAAATCGGCAGCTTTGGTACGCGAAATCTGCAAAACCATGTACACCGACAAAAACGACGGTTTGTGTGGCAATGAAGATTGCGGACAGATGTCGGCATGGTATGTTTTATCTTCGATGGGAATTTACCCGGTAAATCCGGCAGCCGGTGCCTATGTTTTCGGAAGTCCGGTTTTTGATAAAGCGGAAATCGGTTTGCCCGAAGGAAAAACATTCAGCATTGAGGCTGTAAACAACAGCGCCGAAAATATGTACATCCAGTCGGCAGAAATGAACGGCCAACCTTATACAAAATCGTTTATCACGCACAAAGATATTTTAGCCGGCGGCACCTTGAAACTGGTAATGGGCAACCAACCCAATACAACATTTGGCGCTGCCGTTGAAGACCGGCCAAAATCGATGGTTTATTAAAACATATCATATTTGTAAATAACCAAAAAATCATGAAAAAAATTGCAATAATTTTTACCCTTGTAATATTGTTGGGATGCGGTGGTAAAGACGCGCAATTGCGCGTCTCAACGACGGACCAACCCCAACAATTAACCGACCTCGTCAATCCGTTGATGGGAACCGATTCCGATTTTTCGTTGTCGAACGGAAATACCTACCCGGCCATTGCACGTCCGTGGGGGATGAATTTCTGGACACCGCAAACCGGTAAAATGGGCAACGGCTGGGGTTATATGTACGACGACAAAAAAATCTGCGGCATCAAACAAACCCACCAGCCCAGTCCGTGGATAAATGACTACGCCGCTTTTTCGTTTATGCCAGTTACCGGCAAATTGAAAATTAACGAAGACGAACGAGCTTCATGGTTTTCGCATAAGGCGGAAACCGCCAAACCGCACTATTACAGTGTTTATCTGGCTGATTACGATGTTACCGCCGAAGTAACCCCAACAGAAAGGGCAGCTATTTTCAGGT
>CAZXVT010000083.1:0-7103 GCA_964644015.1 uncultured Maribellus sp. | reverse complement strand
AAACTGAGCGATTCAAAAGAAACCACCGGATTTCACACCGGCGCAGTCATTGGCTTTAAAACAAAAAAGGGCGAAAAAGTGCATGTAAAAGTGGCTTCGTCGTTTATCAGTCCCGAGCAGGCACAATTGAACCTCACCCGCGAAATCGGCGATAACAAGTTTGATGAAATCTGTGGCGAAGGTGCAGCCGTTTGGGAAAAGGAACTTTCAAAAATTAAAATCGAAGGTGGAACCGACGAACAACAGCGCACATTCTATTCGAGTTTGTACCGCGTTTTGCTTTTCCCCCGTAAGTTTTTCGAAATCAACGACAAAAACGAAGTGGTGCATTATAGTCCGTACAACGGCGAAGTTTTGCCTGGCTACCTGTTTACCGACAATGGTTTCTGGGATACTTTCCGTGCAGTGTTCCCGTTTTTCACGCTGATGTACCCTGAATTAAATTCGCAGATTATGGAAGGCCTCGCTAATACTTACAAAGAAAGTGGCTGGCTACCTGAGTGGGCCAGTCCCGGTCACAGAGGTTGTATGATTGGTTCCAATTCTGCTTCGCTGATTGCTGACTCGTATCTGAAAGGCATCCGTGGTTTCGATATTGAAACTTTATACCAGGCTATTCTGAAAAATACAGAAAGCTGGAACGAACAGGTAACGTCGGTGGGCCGTTTTGGTGCCGACTATTACAACAAACTCGGCTATATTCCTTATAACGTGGGCATTCGCGAAAACACTGCCCGCACCCTGGAATATGCGTATGCCGATTATTGCATCTGGAAACTGGCAATTGAGTTAAAACGTCCGCAGGAAGAAATTGACCTGTTTAAAAACCGGGCACAAAACTACCGGAATGTGTTCGACGCTGAATCGAAACTGATGCGTGGTAAAAACGAAGATGGTACTTTTCAGTCGCCGTTCAGTCCGTACAAATGGGGCGACGCGTTTACCGAAGGCAATAGCTGGCACTACACCTGGAGCGTTTTTCAGGATATTGAAGGGTTAAAACAACTGATGGGTGGCGATGATAATTTTGTTGGAATGCTCGACTCGGTGTTTGTGGTTCCACCCATTTTCGACGATTCGTATTACGGTTTCCCGATTCACGAAATACGCGAAATGCAGATTTCAGGAATGGGAAATTACGCCCACGGCAACCAGCCCATTCAGCACATGATTTACCTGTACAATTACACCAGCCAGCCGTGGAAAACGCAAAAACATGTGCGCGAGGTGCTGACAAAACTTTACACACCACAGGCTGACGGTTATTGTGGCGACGAAGACAACGGGCAAACTTCGGCGTGGTATGTTTTCAGTGCGATGGGATTTTACCCGGTTTGTCCCGGAAGTGGTGAATATGTTTTTGGTGCGCCGCTTTTCAGCAAAATCACTTTGCAGCTCGAAAACGGGAAGCAGTTTGAAATTGACGCTGCCAACAACTCAAAAGAGAATTTCTATGTTTCCGGAATCAGTCTGAATGGAAAAACATGGGATAAGAATTACATCACCCACGAAGAACTTTTGAATGGTGGAAAACTTGATTTTACCATGAGCAACCAACCTGATAAAACAAGGGGAACAACCAAAGAAAGCTGGCCATATTCAATGAGTAAGTAAAAAGCCCCTCCCGACCTCCCCGCAAGGGAGGAGAAGAAAAAGAATCCATTCGTATGTTGCGGGTGGATTCTTTTTTTTGAGTCTCGCTGGTGACTTCCGATCACCTGTTCAATATTTTGACAACCTGAGAAATTCACCTGCTCAATAATTTTTGCCTAAATTTATCTCTGTAATATTTCGAAATAATGAAAATTCACAGAAGCCGGCATTTCACCTTTCTTTTGGTTGTGATGTTGTTCATGATTTGTACCAAAAACAATGCGCAGAAAGTTCAGACTTTGAACACCCGAATCAATCCGATTGACAAGGCTGAAATGGTTTTTATTCCGGGAGGTGAATTTATCATGGGGAACAATCCTGATGAATTAGAGGAGATTTGGAAAAAACTGAATTGGGACACAGCAGAAATTCAGTTTACAAAAAGCGAACAACCTGCCCATCGAGTTCAGGTTGACGGATTTTGGATGTACAGAAATCTGGTTACCGTTGCCCAGTACAAGTTATTTTGCAAAGCAACCGGAACAAAAATGCCCCAAACTCCTTCGTACAAATGGAATGACGAAAATCCTGTGGCAAATGTAAGCTGGCATGATGCAAAAGCTTATTGCAAATGGTCTGGTGGACGACTGCCTTTCGAAGCGGAATGGGAATATGCGGCCCGTGGCGGCAACACGGGAACGGGAGGAAAACCGCGAACGATTTTTGTATGGGGCGATTCTTTGCCGGTAAAACCAGTTGCCAATCTTGCCGATGAAACCTTTATAAAATCGGGTTATTACAACAGTCCGGGGTTTCATTTTTTCACCGGTTATGACGATGGTTTCGCAACAGCTTCGCCGGTTCGTGCTTTTCCGGCAAACGATTTTGGCTTATTTGATATGGCTGGAAATGTGTTGGAATGGTGCGAAGACTGGTACGGTTTGGATTATTACCTTACCTCACCTGTAAAAAATCCGCATGGACCAGTAACCGGAGAAAGGCGCGTTTTGCGTGGCGGCGCTTTCGATACCACACCAACCATTACACGCATTTCAAGGCGGCTGGGCAATTCCCCTGATATCCGCAACGAAGAAAAAGGATTCAGGTGTGTAAATGATTCCGCTTCTTCCAATAATTAAAGATTACTGATTATCAGGCAACAAGTCCGAACTAACAAGCTCTTTTTTACAAGTTCAAAATTATCTGCGGAAAATTTGTTTTATAAAATATTTTCCATTTGATTTGTTGGAAAATATATTTGAATAAATATTTTCCAAAGCAATGAAAGAAAAAATCCTGAAAACAGCGCTTAACCAGTTTGTCAGCAATGGAATTCGCGAGATGTCGGTTCAAAAGCTTGTTTCGATGCTGGGGATTTCAACAAAAACTTTTTACAAATACTTCGAAAACAAGGAAGAACTGCTGAAGGAGGCACTCCGGCGTCATTATGATTTGCAATACATTGAGTTCGAAAAACAGGTAATCGAGAAAAATCCGGTGATACTGTTTTATGAAGTCTGGCAGACAGCCACACTCAAAGAATACACCGTAAACAATCTTTTTTTTGCTGAACTGAGTTACTACTACCCCGCACTTCAGCAAGAAATTGAACGTGAAATTGGCAGCAAATTCTGGGAAAGGCTGAGACAAATTATAGAAGATGGCAATGCTCAGGGCTTTTTTAAAAACGACATCAAACCATACATCGTCCTTGAGTCGATTGCATTGCTGCTAAACAGCATTTCGAGAACCGATAAGTTCCTGAAATACAATTCCTCCGCAGAAGAAATATTTTGTAATTCAATCGCTGTATTAATCAAAGGAATTTGTACTTCAACCGGATTGGATATTCTTGAAAAACACATCGGTAATTAATCAAAAAAACAGACTAATATTATTTATAATCAATTACTTAAAATAATCAATAATGAAAAAAACTATTCTAATTGTTGCAGCTCTCATCCTGTTTGTTTCGCAAATTAGTTTCGCACAGGAAAATGAAGCTGATTTCTTTTTAGGAAAATGGAATGTAACCGTTATCGGCACACCCAATGGCGACGCCAAATTTGTATTGAAAGTTGAAAAGAATGAAGCTGCCCTGACAGCGTTTATTATTGGCGAAAACGACAAATCACAAAAAGTTGACCGCGTTGAAACAAAAACAAATGCCATTACAGTTTACTGGTTTGCTGAAGGTTACGATGTTTATCTGACACTCACAAAAAAAGAAGACGGCAAAGTTGATGGCGAGTTAATGAGTATGTTCACTGCCAAAATCGAAAAGGTGGTGGAATAGAAACAGGTTGCAGGATATCGCGTTACAAGTTGCAGGTTAACAGGTTGCAAGCAGATTTAAAATTCTTTTACTGGTTAACATTTGAATTTTAACGCAAAGCAATAAACCATCTGCCGGTTGGCGGATGGTTTATTGCTTTGCGGAGTATTACTTTCTATTTCGGAGTAATATTTACAATCACCCTTTTATAGCGCGATAACTCAGGCGTGCCTTTGTCGGTTACTTTAAGAATAATATGTGTTGTTTCTTTTTTATCCACTTCAGGTGCAATTACCCACAAACCATGCGAATTTTCGGCAGTGGTAATTATTTTCTTTTTCAAAGAGCCAGCCTCGGGATAACAAAACCAGAGGAAGCTGAGGTTATCGCCGTCGGGGTCGGTTGAATTGCTCGCATCGAGACCAATTCCTTCACCCGATTTCACTGTTATTTCTTCAGTACTGACCACAGGAACCGGCGGATGATTGGCTTCTTTAAAATCCGATATACACCAATCCATTCGTGCGGCAAAATCGTTTTGAAAATCGTCGCGCCAACGCCAGAGTGTTTCCTTGTACCCGGTAAAAGTAATTGTGTCGAATTTTACAGCCCTGCCAAAATCATTGGGAACAAAAGGAGTAAAAACATCAATAGCATTGGTCCATATTTTCCGGGTTTCGGGTTCAAACGGCACTCCCGAACCACCTTTTTTTGCCTTGGCAAAATCGGGCAGGTACCATTCGTAACGACCACCCCACCCTCCCCACTCGGGATGTTCCGGGTTATTCAGTCCATTGGGAATGAGCGAAAGAAACGAAGGTGTGTCGCCTTCCATTCCCCACGCAACGTCGGGGTACTCAACTCCCAGCGGACCGTGCCCCTGCTGGATATTCTCAGCTATCCATGAATTACTGATTTTTTCGTTGCTGATTCCGGGAACAAAAGTGTTGATGGCGCTCCAGGTGGCGCTTCCATAATCATCGCCGGGCGTGACGATATAGAAAAGTTCCGGGAAATTTTTGCGAATCCAGATTCCGCTGTCGTCCTGATCGGAAATGGTGTAAATCCTGAGTTTGGCAATCAACCGTTGCAGTTCGGCCTGGGATTTTGTTTTTTCCATTTTGTACAAGGCCTGGGCCAGCGTGTTAACACCACCCCACACCGAAATCCACAGCGGACGCTCGTCGTTTTCTTCCAGTACTTTTATAATCCAGTCGGAGCCTTCAGAATCTTTTCCATCGCCCACTCCCAACATTCCATACTGCGGAATGCCTTGTTTAGCCAAACCCATCAGCTTTTCAGCTTCAGGGAAATCCGCATCGTGTTTTAAAAGATTGGGCCTTACTTTTGCGTAGGCATTGATTACTTTTCTGATGGCTTCGGGCGCGACACTTGTTTTTTTCCAAACCGACGTTGTTGCGACCATCCCCCGTATATCGATTTCGTTTGAATACAAGACAAGGCGAACGAATGATTCTGTATCGTCCACTTCAGCTTCAATATCAGACAATACAATCAGCCGGTGTTGCTGAACATTCTGAGCTTTCAGTGTAAGGGAGAAAAAGAATAAAACAGAAAGAACAAAAAAGTATTTCATGTGATTAATTCTTTGAATCTTAAAATAAATTGACAAAATTAGTCTCGCTTTTATATCAAAACCACCTGTTTATGGATTTAAACATATCGAATTCCGAGAAAACAAAAAAATTTAATGACAAAAGAGAGGAATTTAAACCTTATGGTCTTACCTGTGAGCTGTGGTTACCTGAAATTATGAGAAAGCCTGACCGGCACAATGAAATTGAAATTAACTACTCTGCCGAGAGTACTGTTACTTATCTGATTCAGGATAAAAAAATAACGATTCCAGCAAAAAAACTGGCGATTTTCTGGGGATTGATACCACACCAGATAATAAATTTCGAGGGCACAAAACCTTATTATGTTTGCACGATTCCCTTTTCACAGTTTCTGGAATGGAAACTGCCCGTTTCGTTTGTTGACCGGATTTTAAAGGGCGAAGTTCTTTTCGAAACTTCTGAAAATTCATCTTCGTTTGACGAGTTTCTTTTGAACAACTGGTTTGACGACCTGAATACCAATAATGCTTCTGAAGTCGCTGTGCTGGAGATGCGTTCACGGTTGCACCGGATGGCTGTAAGTAATTTGTCGAAAAAAGAAAATGTCCATTCGCCGATACAACCGAATGAAATCAGTATGGTTGAGCAAATTGCCATTTACATTGGCCAGAATTACCGGAATCCGATAAAAGTGGCAGAAATTGGTGAAGCAGTGGGTCTTCATCCTGATTATGCCAATTCACTTTTTAAAAAGGCTTTTGGTTGTACTTTAAGCGATTATATTACAGAAGAAAGAATTTCGAATGCCAAACGAAAATTAGTGGCAACCACTAAAAGCATTACCGAAATTGCATTTGATTGTGGGTACAATTCCATTAGCAGGTTTAACGAGTCGTTTTTAAAAATGAATGGTTGTACTCCCCGTCAATTCAGAAAAAGTTTTCAATAAACCTGATATTTAAAACATAAAAAAACTATCTGCCTCACGACAAATAGTTTTATATTTCTTCTAACAAAGAATGAGTTACAAAAGCCGAGTCTCTACTTTTTGTCAAACACCTGTGTTTCGGAGCGGTCGCCCATTGGCGATGATGATGACGATTCGATCACGAGGTTGGCGCCGTCCATTTTGTAAATGGCTTTTGTGGTCATATCGCCATTATCCATCGAAATTTTTGAGGTAACTGTCAACGATTTTTTATCAGCCGACCAAACTGCAGTCGATTTCACGTCCATGTCCCTGAAACCCTTGTTGACACACTCTTTTCCATCTAAAGTGTACTTGCTTTTGCGAACTCTTTCCTGTCCCTGGAATTCGCTTTTGGTTTCGATACTGATGTCGGCTTTTGTTTGAACGATTACTGCCGATTTTGGCGCAAAACTACGTTCACCCAATTTACTTTTCGAAGTGTTTAAACTCCAGTTTCCCGAAAAATCGGTTTGTGCAAAAACTACCGCCGATAATAATACGGCTGATAAAACTAAAATGATTCTTTTCATGTTGTAACGTTTTTTGGTTTAATCGTCGTTTTGACACGAATAGAACAGAATAGTTTAATTCAGTTTGTAAATTGATTTCAAAAATATATTTTGTTGTAATTTATTAGGTGTAAAACCTCAATCTGTTTTCCTGAACTCAGATTTCACCTTTAATT
>CAZXVT010000082.1:0-18979 GCA_964644015.1 uncultured Maribellus sp. | reverse complement strand
ATCCATGAAATTTGTACAATCAGAAAATGAATTTTAAAAATTGTACACAATGAAAACAATGATTACAGAGTTTGTCGAAATCAGTTTACCCGAAACAACAACCGTTGAACTGTTTACCGAAAAAGCGGAAAACTTCGTCGCCTTTTTGCGAAAACAGGAAGGCTATATTGATGGCGAAATGGTAAGGGCGCCCGAAAGCAACAACTGGCGTTTTATTTTTCATTTCGAAAGCATGGAAAAAGTAAAAGCCATTGGCGAAAAAATGCGCACCAGCAGCGAGTTTGCCGCATTCAAGCAGGTAATTGCGGGATTTGGTGTTTCGTTTTTTGAGCAGGTAAAACAGTGGTAAAATAGCGGGAAAAACTCTTTCTTGCCTCTCCCGGCAAGCCGCCGGGAAAGGAAATCATAGACATTTCCTTTGGTACTGCTTTGCCGGGAAAGGAAATCTCTATGATGGGAAAGGAAACTATCTTTCTGACCTTTACCAGAAAGCCGCTGAGAAAGAAAATCATAGAGATTTCCTAAGGGATTACTTTGCCGGGAAAGGAAATATCTATCATGGGAAAGGAAATTATCTTTCTGACCTTTACCAGAAAGCTTCCGGAAAAGGGGATTTTTAATTTCCCCAGAGGGATTATCATCAGTACATAGGGGATAACTATCGGTACACAGGGGCAAATGGTTTCCCCCAGGGGGATTGTTTTTTTCCCTTCTCCCCCATGGTTTGTACCCGCGGTAAAACGGTGAAGGGTTTACACCAAAAAAATAATTGGAAGACTCAGAATTCTGTCGGATATTCGTGGAACATTTTTAAAAATTAAACAATCAGAAAACTACAGAAGATGAAAAAATTAGCATTGATTTCGGAAAATAAAAACTACACCGCCGTAAATGTTGGCAGTTTGCAGGATGTGGCAGCATATTCCATGATTCACCCGAAACTGAAACATGAGATAAAGGGAAAGGTATTTTTAAAAGAACCCACCAATTCGACCGGAACGGAAATTTCATTTACCACCATTCCGCCAAAATCGGAATTGGGCTATTTCCATATCCATTACAAAGACGAAGAAACCTATATTATTCTGAAAGGTTCGGGGTTTTACCAGGTGGATGATGATTGTTTTCCGATACAGGAAGGAAGCGTGATTCGGGTAGCACCCGAAGGAGCCAGAAGTTTATGCAATACTTCTGAAGAGCCCATGGTTTACATTTGCATCCAGTCGAAACAAAATTCGCTGGAAGAACACACAACAGACGACGGAAAACGCGTTAAGCTTACCCCGAAATGGGAATTGTAAAATCGCGTTGATGTAATTTCAGCAGATTCCCAGAAAATCATTCCTGTATTATCGCACACTGGTATATAAAAAGAGAACCGTTCTTTTCTGAAAGAACGGTTCTCTTTTTTCAATTGGCGCATGTCGACGGGGAACATCTTTTTCTACTAAAATCAATCCCGTACCGGGATTAACAACCAAAAAAATTACCCCCATTCACTCATTCACTCATTTACTCATTTACTCACACTCTCATACGAGCTTGCCTCATCCGCCGGGCCGCCGGTGTATTTCGGATACTCAGGATACGAACAGAGCAAATATCCCGCTCCCTCTTTTTTATCGCTGATTCGGCCCTGTTGATTTACCACCAGTGTTTTTGCCGGAGCCTGGTTGTTTTCCACCCAGTTAAGCAAAAGGTTCAGATTGTCATCGCCGTTTGGACCGGGAACATTTTTTACGGTGATGGTTTCGCCGCGGCCGTTTTTGCTGTAGCTTCTGCCTGCCAGTCCGTGCCCGCCCTGCGGAACCACGTACATCCGTGCAAATTTATCGATGGTTTCGCGCCCCATTTTGTCGAGCAGCGACTGGTAATAATCCAACTGTGCACCCGGCGATGCGATGTTGTCCATGCAGCCAATGGTCATAATAATTTTTCCGCCGTTTTTATAAAATTCTGCCAGATCAGGGTTGGTGGAATCGAGCCACTCCGAGATTTGCTCGCGGCGTTTGTTCCATAAGCCACCTTCCACATAATTGAGCGGATTGGCTTTTAAATCCTGCATCAGAAAACCTGTAACACCCAGCGTTCCCAGCGAACCATGGTTGCGGGCATTTTCCGGCGCACCTTCCTGTCCGGCAAAACGTTGCCCGGTAATCATACCAAAACCATCAGGCTCAATGGTAGGCAGCCACATGCCAAAACCTTTTACACCATTGGCCAAAGGTGTGGCGAATTTGTAGGTACTGTAAACAAATTCCATGGTTTTTATCTGTTCGCTGGTCAGTTTTGCGGTTTCTGTTTTGTTTTCGGGGTCGGGATCGATGTTACCCGGTGCACGCAATGCAGCCCACGGGTCGGCTGGGCCTTTGCCATCGTTCACATTAAAAATTTCGCGGGCTGCCATATAATTATTGATGATACCGTCGGCAAGTCCGTCGAGTTCATCGCACTGACGCAAAAACTCAGCTCTTACTGCGTTTACTTTTGCCGGAGTCACCCAGTTTTTCAGCGGTTTTTCCTGAATGCGGATTAACTCGGGTGCCAGCATCAAACTCGAAAAATTAACAATTGGAACATTGGAAATAACGCCATTATAATCTTTCGGGTAGCGTTGTGCAACGGTCAGCCCTTCGCGGCCACCATGCGAACTTCCCACATAATAGTTATAAGCCGGGCGTTTGCCATAAACACGTTCCAGGATGACCATGGCTGCATCGTGCGTTTTTTTGAGTTGCGCGTACCCGATATTGATAATTGCCTCATCGTTCAATGCCCACTCATCACCCGATGCCGGCCCTTCCGCAAGCGGTTTTGTTGGTGGTCCGCCAAAACCCGCTGCCTGATGGCCCGAGTCGCTTCCATACAATGCAAAACCTTTGGCAAGTGCAGGGTTCCGCCCTTCACGAACCGTAATAGTTCCGTTCATTCCACCACCTCCCTGATGAATGGCCCGCTGCGACCAGTTTGCAGGTATCAATACCCTGAAATTGATAGGCCAGCCGTTGGGATCGACCGGAAAAATGGAACCTTCGACCACTCCATAAGCAGGTGCATTTTCGGTGGCTTCCACCCAGCGGGGTTCATACAGTTTTACCGAACCTGCGGGCTCGCCAAGTGCCGAAACGGGAATAGCAGTACCTACTTTTGCAAGATTGGCTTTGGTAATTTTTATTTCAGACAGGTTCTGGTTTTGCCCGAAAGCTACTATCGATATAAAAGCAAAAAGAACCGGCAAAAAGGAAATTTGTCTTTTCATAACAGTATAAAATGGGTTTCAGTTTAAAGCACCCGAAGATACAATACAACGGTTGAAAATCGGGCTATAAATGTGGAATTAACACTTTTGCACAAAAAAAAAATGCAAATTACTTTTCATTGTTGATAATTAACTCCATAATCGGGTTTTAGCTCCCGGCACCAATTTGCCCGATTTTAATACATCTTTTACGCTATACTTCCGGAGAACACAAAAATACTGTATTAAATCAGTACTGAAAATCAAATATTTCGCTGTGTTTTTGATCCTTATTAATACATTTTTTTTTAGTTTTGCCACAAACAAACCCGTGATGAAGTTAAAGGCGCTATTATTAACAGTATATCTGTTTCTGTTGTGTTACATTTCCCCGGCACAGTACGAGGTAATGGTTAGCACCGATTATCCGCCTTATAACTTTCTGGACGAAAAAGGAGAACTGGTCGGTTTTAATATCGATTTATTGAAAGCCATTGGGAATCTGTATGATGTTGAAATAAAAATCACCGGTCAGGACTGGAAAACCGCCAACGCCCTGTTGAAGGAAGGAAAAATTCAGGCCATTGCAGGCTCGCATTACCAGGGCATCCCCAACAACGATTATAACTACACACGCTCGGTAATCCGCACTTCGCACAGTTTTTTGTACAACCGGAAATTCAGGAATAAAATCTCGGCCGATATCATCAGAACCGAACCTAATCCGTTAATTGTGCTCTGGGAAAATGATGTTCTGATTCATTATCTCGAATCAATTAATCCCAATGTGCGATTCAGGTTTGTAAATAATTATGAAGACCTGCTGAATGAACTCGATAAAAGCGAAGTAACCTGCGCTTTCTCCCAAAAAATATCGAGCCTGTATTTTGCTGATAAAATGAACAAACCCGATATCCGTACCGGGAATGAAGAAGTGCTGGAACGGAACATGGGTTTTAAAATCTCGAAGGATGCCCCCCAGTTGACCAACATGCTCAACAACGGACTGGAGGTAATTATTTCGAATGGCGAATACCAGAAAATTTACGACCGTTGGATTGAGGATTACAATACCCGCGGCACCAACTGGGCTTACCTGCTGAAATACATGATTACCGGCGGAATCATTGTTACTTTCATAATTCTCGTTCTGATTGTTTTTAATTCAATTTTGCGTGTCAAAGTAAAAAAACGTACCCGCGACCTTCAGCTTCAGCTTGATTTAAACACCGAAATAACACGTGAACTTGAAAAACAAAAACTGAAAGCCGAAGAAAGCGACAAGATGAAAACCGCATTTCTGGCTAACATGAGCCACGAAATACGTACTCCGATGAACGGAATTATGGGATTTACCGAATTGTTGAAATCGCACAACTATTCGGCCGAAGAACAAAAACAGTTTATCGAAATCATCCAACAAAGCGGCGAAAGAATGCTTACCACCATCAACAACATTATCGAGGTATCAAAAATTGAAACAGGTGTGGAAACCATACAAATCAGTGAAATAAATCCTGAAAAAACCGTCAGTGAATTATTCCACTTTTTTGAACTCGAAGCGAGGAAAAAAGGGTTACAACTAATAATTGAGAAGAAAGAAATACATACAGACCAGGCCTTTTTCTCCGACAATTACAAGGTAAATTCCATTATTACCAACCTCATTAAAAACGCGCTGAAATTTACGCTGGAAGGTACGGTAAAAATCGGGTACACGATAACACCCGAAAAATTCAGTCTTTATGTTTCCGACACTGGTATCGGGATTGAAAAGGAAAAACAGGATGCCATTTTCAACCATTTTGTGCAGGCGGATATTTCCATTTCGAGCCGGTTTGAAGGTTCGGGACTGGGACTTTCAATTTGTAAGGAATATACAAAAATGCTGAACGGAAAGATTAGCGTGGAATCGGAACCCGGCAAAGGTTCAACATTCTATTTCGAAATTCCCAATCATGCACCGGATGCACCTGTAAAACCCAAAAACGGATTGCAGAAAAAAAATGGTAAAACAGTTATTCCTCGGGGTTTGAAAATAATTGTCGCCGAAGATGATCCTACCTCCTTTTTTTACCTGAAATACATACTGGGCGAAATTTCGGCCAATATTTTACACGCCACCACCGGGCACCAGGCCATTGAACTGGCCGAAAATCATCCGGATACCGACATTATCCTGATGGACTCCCGGATGCCTGAATTAAACGGAATGGAGGCTGTTAAAAGAATCCGCCGGTTTAACCCCGATGTTTATATTATTGCCCAAACAGCTTATGCCCAGGACGATTACAAAGACACAACCCTGCTGGCCGGCTGCAACGAATACATCGAAAAACCCGTTGACAGGCACAAATTGATGAACCTGATTTTAAAAGGGGTTTCCAATAATTAAAAAATACCCTTTCGTTTCTCCCGTTTCCAATGTTTCACAAATGCTGTGGAAATATAACTTATTGATGATCTACATCAAAATTGATGTTGACCAATACAAAATCATTTATAATTTTCTTTTGAATATAACTTTCTATTAACCTACATTTCAGTAACTTGTATAGTTATTTTCAAAAAACCAATAAATTAAGTGACATTATGAAAAAGACAGCTTTTTTAATTATTTCAGGTATTATCCTCATCTCAGCATGCCAGCCAAAAACAACCTGCGAACTTTCGGAAACCGAAAAAATTGCCGTTGAGCAGGAAGTCGAAACAGTTGTGAGAAATTTTCTGAATGCCGAAACATTAAGTTTTGAAACTCATACCGGGCTAAGAGCAAACCAACCCGGGTACATTTTCGGCGGGGAAGGAAAGATTAAATTCAGATCTTATTCTGAATACCAGACTTATTTAAAAAAAGCATTCAGTACGCTACGTTTTATAGAAATGAGCGTTTCTGAACTTTATGTATATGCGCTTTCAAAAGATGCGGCAACCTGCACCACTGAATTTCATAGCAGAGTACTGACAACTTCGGGCGATACTTTGATAAATGATGGATGCTGGACATTTGTCTTCAAAAAGTTTGATAATGAATGGAAGGTAATCCAGGAGAATGGAACGCATTTACGGGAACGATAATAATGTTTTGGCTGAAAAAGGAACCGTTCTTTTTGAACAGAACGGTTCCCTGGTTTCTAGAACTTTCCTTTGTTATAACTTCTTTCCGATATAAAAAACATACCCGTAAAATGCTTTGTATTTGCTGTATAACTCAGCTTCGCGCCGTTCATTGGCGACCAGTTCTTCAGCAGTTTTGTTGCCGGCATGTTTATCCAGAAATGAAGCCTGCATTTCTGCCTGTTGCGAGTAAAAATGGTCTGTCCAGCAGTTTTCAGGTAAAACAAAAGCAGCCACCGGAATGTATCCGGCTTTTTGAAGTTGCGCCACTTTATTCGGGATGGTGTCAATTTCGGGATAAGCTTCGTTCCAGAAATTTTCTATTTCTACGGGCCTTTCGGCCGTAAACCACGATGCTTCACTCACCGCAATGTAACCATCCTTTTTCAGAAACCTGCGCCATTCCTTCAGTCCGCGTTCAAACCCGATGTTATAAATCGCACCTTCGCTCCAGATCAGGTCGAGTTCTTCTTCTTTGAATGGCAGGTTTTCCATCGAGCCAATGATACCTTCCACTCTGTCGTTCAGACCCAATTTCGTTGCATTGGCATTAAACAGATCGATAAAGATGGGAAACAGGTCGATGCCGGTAATTTTTCCGGGTGCATTATGTGCGAGTACCATTGTTTGTCCGCCGGTGCCGCATCCAAGGTCGGCAATTCGCGAATCGTCCGATAGATGATCGATAAAACTCAGTGCTTTGATTGTTACTTCGGGACTTCCGGGCCCCTGACGTTCGATGGCTGAAAAATATTCGCAGATGAAACTAAAATCGAAATCGTGTATTGTTTTATTTTCGTTACTCATGATATTAAAATTATAATTGAAAAATAAAAGATTTTACTCCGGACAGGAATCTGCCGGAGTATTCAAATGGATAACCAATGACCAGAGCCGTGGTTATTTACCTCACACTATCCGAAATCAATAATAACATCCAATGTTTTTAGTGGCAGCAAAAATAGACTATTTCTCTTGAAAAGAGTCCGGGTATGTAACAAAATATTCCTTTTCAGTTTTATGCGTTGGTTCCCAGAGATCTTTGTCCCTGTCGGCGTTATATTTTATGCGTACCCATGTATCGAATTTGCGTTCATTTTCATACAATTCAATCACCCGGTAACCTTTGCCGATATCGCCGTAAGTTTCGCGACCGGTGGCCTGTCCGTAAGCTAAGCAGATTCCGTGCAAACAGCCGATGTAATTGTTCACATGATCGTGGCCCACAAACATACCCATCACATCGCCCGACTCCAGAAAGGCACTGTACAATCCCGAATTAATATCGGGTGAGCAGACATCTTCCTGTTTTACGCCCACCGTTTTTTCTTTTCCCCAAACTTCTTTGTACTCAATCAGCGGAATATGGAAAAATGCCAGTGCCGGGTAAGGTTTTCCGCCGTTCTTTTTTGTGAATGCAGCACTTTCTTTCCGATACCACTGCACCTGGTCGTTTTTAATCCAGTCGTACGATCCCAGCGTGCTCTCCTTTCCAAGTCCCGTGTGCGAATCGAGAAACCAGAGAATGGCCTTTGTTTCCTTTGATTGGGCCGAATGCACCGGAATGGTGTAATTCCCGCTTCCTGAAATATCATCGGGGCCGTTAACTGCCAGACAGTAAGGCAAAGAAGAAATGGTGGTGATTATTTGTTTGTTGGTCAGTTCGTATTCCACATCGTGGTTGCCCAGTACCACGGCCCACGGCACTTTTGCATCAACAAAAACTTTGGTTAATGCCAGCCAGGCTTGTTTGGTATTGTCGGAACAAACCACATCGCCGGTTAAAACCACCAAACCGGGTTTTTCATCAGCAACCGCATTTTTCATCAGAACCAGCACACTGTCTGATTTGAAAGAATTATACTGAAAATGAATGTCGGTAAACTGAACTATTTTCAGCTTGCCGTTTTCGCCAAATTTCAGCGCCGGTTTTGTTTGGGCTTCGACATAAAAGCCTGATAAAGTAACTATCCACAAAATGAGAAGTGATGCAATTGTTTTCATAATTTAAAATATTGAACCGTTATTATTTTACTGTTTCGGGGAAAATACCCACCTGACCAAAATAAAGATTAATCCGGGTGAAAACCATTACAATCTTTTCAAATATTACTTAAATATTGATTAAAAAAGGCTGATTGGGCTTTAAACAGCATGTGAACGGAGGCTTGTCCGGTTGTAAATAGTGAAGTTTTGGACAACAGTGAAAGGATAATCAGAAATTTGCTTTTATAGTCGCCACAGGACAATTCCGGCTAAAGTTCCTTTTTCATGCAAATGGCGCTCACCGGGCAAAGACCAGCAAACTGGGCTGTCTGTTTCAGCGGTGCAGCAAAATCGTCGCGGTGAATGGGCGAATAACCCAGCGACTGAAAAAACCCGGAGGCGGTGGTTGTAAGCAGGTACAATGACTGGATTCCCGATTGACCGGCAGCTTTTTCAATTTGCGCCACCAGTTTTTTACCCAGACCTGTCCCCTGCCATTCTTTTTTTACAGCCACCGAGCGCAAAAGCGCCTGCCCTGCCCTGATTTCAAGTCCGCCAACCGCAGTTACCCGCCCGCTTTCCACCATCTGAAACAACCTGATTCCTGGCTGTCCCAGATCAGAATAATCCAGTTCCGCTTCGTTTAAGAGATCAAAAACGGTGGCGAAATCGCCTGGAGCAAGTTCTTCAAAGGTCATTTTTTCCATGTTGTTTTTACTTCATCGAAATAATAAGCAGAATTTGATGTTTTATTCTCACACTCACCCCAAGTCACCTGAAGGTGTCTTCTCCCCTCTCTCGCGAAGAGAGGGGCAGGGTTTTCCAGATGTAAACCGGGAAAACCCTGGGTGAGCGAAGATAAATGTGACATTTTATCTTTTTCACAATTTTCTGTGGGCACCAAACTTACTTCTTCACCGCTTCAATGGTGGCCGAAAGCACGTAATCGGCAAGTGTATCACCCGAACTCCAGTCTTTGATAAACGAGCGGCTTTCGTCTCTGGGTTCAATTTTGATGTCGGAGAACCCTGCGTTTTCAAGAATTTCCTTCATTTCGGCAACCGTGGACGCTCCCGAAATACAGGCTGAATAAAGTTCCATATCGGCCAGTAAATGCTCCGGTATCGCGGTAATGGCCACCGTGTCGGAGATGGCGATTCTTCCGCCGGGTTTCAGCACGCGGTAAGCCTCGTTATACACCTTTTGTTTTTCGGGCGAAAGATTGATGACGCAATTCGAAATGATCACGTCAACCGTCTGGTCGGCCACCGGCAGATGTTCAATTTCGCCGAGCCTGAATTCAACCTGTCTGAAATTTCCCTTCTCAGCATTTTCACGCGCCAGCGAAACCATGGTCGGAGTCATGTCAACACCGATTACTTTGCCGGTTTCGCCCACCTGTCGTGCAGCCAGGAAAACATCGAATCCGCCGCCGCTGCCCAGGTCGAGCACTGTTTCACCTTCTTTCAGCGAAGCGATGGCCTGCGGATTGCCACAACCCAATCCCATGTTGGCGCCCTGTGGCATCTGCTCAAAATCGGTTACCTTGTACCCCAGGCTTAACGAGATGTCCTCAAAAGACACTGGTTTGCTGCCCGAACAACAACTGCTGCCCGCGGCCGGTGAGTTCTGACTGCAACAGCCAACGTTTTCCTGGTTCTTTTCGGCAATCAGCCTGTAATGCTCACGAACTGCATTTCTGATTTGTTCTTTTCTTTCCATGACTTTTAATTTTTAATTGAATACCCTGTTGACGCAGGTCTGCGGATTTTGATACAGCAGTTTTCCATTTCTTCAGCAATTCTTACATTCTTTCGGGTTGCTGTGGTAATCGATGATGTTTCCGTACACATCCACATTAAAGGTGCAGCAATCGGTGAGGTTCTTTTTCAGAAGCTGGCGGCCACGCTGAATACGGCTGCGCACATTGACATACGAAATACCCATCTGTTCCGCAATCTCTTTCTGCGACTGCCCTTTCATTTCGTACAAAACAACAGCTTCGCGGTAATTTTCGGGCAGCGCATCCACATAATAACCAATCCAGCCGGTGGCTTCTTTCATGGCTGTTTCATCGGTTTCGTCCTCAATATCGCCGATTTCGGCTTCCAGTTCCTGGTATTTCTTCCGGCGAATGTAATCGATGATGGCGTTGCGGGTCATTTGGTAAATCCAGCTCTGCAATTTCGAACTGTCCCGCAGCGTATCGATTTTCGAAAGTATTTTGATGAAAACTTCCTGGAGTATATCTTCCGCGTCGTGCGGGTTTTTAATCCGTTTGCTGATAAACGCCAGCAACTGGTCGTGATGTGTGCGCCAAATGTTTTCCAATAATTCGTTCATAATTCCAAATTTACTGCTTATCTGTTTTGTTGACGCAAAGGGGGAGAAAAAGATGCAGCCAATTTAGAAGCCAACAATGAAATACTAATGCATCTTCACTTTATATGCTGATACCCCCCTGCACAGCTTTCCATCTTTGGTGACTCCTTCAATCACAATTTTCATTTCACCGGTTTCATCACTTTGGTAAAACACTTCGATGGCAACACCGGTGGAATCTGTCATTACCAAAGGATTCCAGTAAATGGTATTTCTGATATCCTCTTTTTTCTCCGGCTGTTCTGGTGAATCATAAACGGGTGCATAAAATTTTCGTGAAACAGAATATCCAACCACCCGTAAACCTTCCATCCCCTGTGGTTTTGCCACAGGACGATTAAAATTTTTCTCCCCACGTTTGGTATAGAAAAACAAAATTCCTCCTCTGTAATTGATACCGGCAAAAATTCCCGATTTTATATACTCCACTTTATCAAACATCTGACTTGCAAAATCTTTAATCGTCATTTCGCCTCTCATTTCAATTCCGTCCATATAAATCTTTAAAACACTACCACGTGCAGAAAAAATTGCCTTGTCCTGATCGTACATTACTCCAGGAATTTTTCCTTCAATGGCATCGTATATGTTGCCCGGAGCACCTTTTTGTGCGGCTATGTCATACACAAAATCAGCTTCAAGATATGAACGGACATGTCCGTCATCATTTTTCTTTTTTCGCGCTACCACTTTAATGTCGCCAATCAGAATGGTGTCGGTTAAACTCCATTTTCTTTTTATCAGGTCGCTTTTGGTTTCACTCAGGTAGGTCAGCGTTTCAAAAGGTTCATCGTATTTATATTCCACCAAAGAAGGAAGATGTTTTGATTCTGGAGAAATTGAAGAACTTGAATCAACTTCAATTACTGTTGCCGTTTTTCCACGACTGTTTTCGGCTTTCAGTGAAACATAAATCGTGTCGTAAAAGTAGAGATCAGGGAAAACAAAGCGCCCCAGCGAGTCGGTTTCCTGCTGCGAAACATTGAGCAGGCTTTTTAAAGTCATCATCGTTACTTTTCCACCCGCAACCGGTTTGTTGGCGATGGCAGAAATCACCCTGCCTTTGATTTCAATAGAAGGTTCTGGCTGAAAAGCAATCTCCGGTTGTTTATCCTCCAGAATTTCTTTCCATTCAAACTCGCGGTAACCGTGGGTCAGCATCAGGTTGTCAAGCGCCTGAAAGGTTGTTAAACTGTCGTCTTTAAAATAGTACGCCGGGTTTTCGACGTTGCCTTTTAACTCTGAACTCAACAGAAAGTGGGTGAAAATATTATTGGCAAATTCTTCCTCTTTTAACTGGGCTGCCACATTGTACACCGACATGGAAAGATTGGCTTCGCTGGGTTCTCCGTTGCTTGCAATAGCTGCCACACCGATTTTTACTTTCTCCCGCTGTTTGTAATCCGGTTTGTCAGGCTTGATAACAAGATTTACAACTTCAACCAGGTTATTAAAAACCAATCGCTCGCAAACCGGAATCAGGTTGGAACTGAACAAAGTAAATTTCAGAATCCCGCCGGGAAGTTTGGTTTTATCGAGTTCGATCGTTCTGATTTCATTGTCAGAAGTAACTTTTGTGTGATAAAAAATCTCACCACCACCACTTTGGGCAACCAGAAAATACGTTTCCTGTTTGGATGATTTTTCAATGACCTGAACCGTGATTTTCGCGGCATCCAAAGCATCAACTGACAAAAGTGCGCCCTCATTTTGAGGTTTCGGAAGGTCAGTTTGTTTCTCTATATTTCCTGCAAAAAAAGCTTCTGCTGTGTATTTTTTCCCGCTTTCAGGCTGAAAAACAAAACTGCCGATGCCCTTGTAAACGCTTTTTATATCAGCGACTTTGTTGCCCGAATCGTCAACAATTACACCTTCAAAATCAATTCCTTTTCCCTGTTTATCGGTGGCTTTAAAAGCAATCCTGTTTTTTGCTCCGGCAACAAAAGTTCCGCCTTCGGGAAAAAACTGTAAATCGATATCTCGCTGCCGCAGTTTCATAGGTTCTGCTTCAATTTTTTTGTCACGTGGGTTCCAGATTACCAAATCCTTTCGGAAATACCACACTTCATCGAAGTTTCGCATCCAGTTGGTGTACGCCCTGATTTGGTAAACCCCGCTGGAAAGCGTGTCGGCCAGAATAAAATCGCCGTATGCCAGTCCGTTTTGCACCCATGCAATGTTCTTATTCACTACATCACCCGTGACGTTGATGATTTCGATATACAAATTGCACTCGTTGATGGGTGAGTTTTTTACATAAGCTTTAAACCAGACATCATCGCCAGCCCAGTACGATGGCCTGTCGAGGTGCAGGTAAACCCGCTCCTGCGGAAAGCGAAGATTAAAAAGGTTGGTTTTGGAGAGGAGTTGCTGAATTGCATTTTCAGTATTTGAATGGTATGCAAAACCAAAAATTCCAATGAATACGATTAAAGACAAAATTGATATGCCAGCCTTTTGCATAAAAAATAATGGTTGTAGAGTTTTTAGTTTTTTCTAATCGACTCTCACATATTTATGAATAACGCAATTATTTTTATCGTAGTTAAAATCGGCATCGCATGGCCAGATTTGAATGACTGTATCACCTTTCATTTCCAAATGCATTTTCAAACTTACACCCCGGAAACTAATGGATGCATGATGCTGAAAATTTTCAGTGTAGTGATTTCCTTTCAGTTGATAGGTTCCTCCACCTAATTCGCCACCTCCTTCACCTCTTGGATTTGAATTTACCCAAAGAACATATTTGTCAGACCATGTTTTCAACCCACTGTCATTTTTATCATATAATCGAAAAGTAGATTGACCATTATTGACAAACTCTTCAGATGCAAATCTGTAAGTTCCGTTAATTTTTGTTTTTTCGGCAGTACAGCTATAAAATGCAAATGCCTGAAGCAACAGGAGCGTAACAGGAACAAATAATATTAGTTTCATCCCTGTCCATCTGTTTAAATTTCTCTTTTTCATCATTTTAATTCGTTTTAAAATTGGTTTTTGTGTAAAATGGTTTGCCATGGCAAAACGTCTTTCGCCAACAGCTTTCTCAAGAACCAACAGTTGGTATTTTGCAGCATCGATGCCTTTGTTCAGAACGGCCTGGTCGGCCTGGTATTCGTGGATGAGTTTTAAATCGCGGCGAAGCAGCCACACAAACGGGTTAAACCAGTGCAGCGCGGTAAAAAGTTCGCAAATCACGAGGTCAACCGCATGAAAATGTTGGATGTGCGCGTATTCGTGGGTAATTACCATCTCCCTGTTTTCGTTGTAATCTTTTTCTGAAATCACAATGTTTTTCAGAAACGAAAACGGGTGTATAAAATCTTTTACCACGGCCAGTATGTAGTTTTGAAATGGTTGTTTTTCGGCTTTTCGAATGATTTGCCAGACACGAACAAATGAAATAGTTAAACGGATAAACAAGAGAATGATAGCTGACAAATAAGCCAGCAAAAACAGGTTTATTTCCAGTGGGTTTGTTGGCTGAACCGTTTGAATTTCTTCGGAGATAGCAGGCTGCGGGTTGTTAAAAGCAGGCGTTTCCATGATTTGTCTGAAAACTTCAACCTGCGGAAAACCCTGATTTTCCTGCAAAACAGGGATTTCTGCAAACGGAAGAATGGCCGAAGTAACCAAGATTCCCAGCAAAACAAACCGGTTCACAGTGTGCATTTTGTCGCGGCTCACCGCCAGTTTAAATACGATGTAAAACAGCGCCAGGCTGATTGTCGATTTCAGCAGGTATTCAAAAAACGGGTTCATTGCGGGTTGTTTTTGTTGTATTCTATTTCCTGAATCAGCTTTTTCAATTCGTCAAGCGAAAGTTTCTGGTCTTCCACAAACAGCGAAACCACATTTTTGTACGAGTTGTTAAAGTACTTTTTCACCACGTTTCCCAAAGCGCCTTTCCGGTACTCTTCTTCACCAATGGCAGCAAAATAGCGGTGTGTGTTTCCAAACTGTTCGTGCCCGACAAATCCTTTTTCCTCCAGAATGCGCACCATGGTTGAAAGTGTGTTGTAATGCAGGTTTTGGTCGGAATACAATTCTTTCAGCTCTTTCACGAACATCGGGCCTTTCTCCCAGAAAAGGTTCATGATTTCTTCTTCTTTTTGTGTCAGCTTTTTCATTTTTCAGACATTAGATTGATAGTACTAAGTAGTGAGTACAAAGTATTTATAAAACAATGAAACAAATATAACTATGTTTTTTAGTTATACAACTATTTGTTTAAGTTTTTGAACTAAAATAATTAGTTGAAATGTAAATTTGTTCTGAAATGACTGTTAAGTAATGAAAACAATAAAATGTCTGTTTTCGATATATTCACTCACCCCGAGTTCTGACGATTTAAATCGTCAGAACTCGGCCCCTCTCTTTGAAAGCTACTCTTTACACACATTTAGACAAGAAAATGGATATTTTACCAACAGAAAAGCGGCCTGAAAGGCCAGTATAATATAGCCCAGGGCAATCCCGGTAAAACCGGGAGTCGCCCTGGGTTTATAGATGCACACGAAAACCGTCCGTGTGATAACGTTTATCAAAGAGAAACGCTTGTTTCGGACGGGGAGATGGCCTTTTGTTTCCTCATTATGATGTTGTTTCATTCCGTCCGAAATGATTTTTTTGCTTTGTTCATCGGTTCTTCGCGGACGGTTTTCTTCTGCCTCCTTTACCCGGGGCGACGTTTCGGTTCGTTCCTCCCTCTACTTGCCCCGGGCTGAATTACAGGGGCCTTTCAGGCCGGGAAATATCCTGACAGGACTTATGAATAAAGTGTAGCTCTTTGCAAGAAGGGCAAAGTCACCGCACGTTGGCTTGGGGTGAGTGAGTCAGATTATGTCAAGAAATACTTCACATTACTAATTGCCGGTAAGTTTCATTATCGAGAGGACTGATTATCATTCATTGACCATTTTTACACTTTTGTCACCCAGTTTCGCTGATTCGTCCTCAAAAGTTGGGTTGCCTGACCAAAGTTTTTCACCTTTGTTGAAAGTCAATTTCAACTACAATAAAACAAAACACCATGAAGACCATTTTCACCATCGGAAAAATCATCGGAGCCTTTTTAATTTCACTTTTAGTACAACAATCCATCAACGCTCAAAATGCTATTCCGCGCGACTCAGTTTTGGCGGGCGCAAAAGATGTAATTACACAGACTGCTTATTGCGGATTGGTTACCATCGATGCAACCGGACTTCCGCAAACCCGCACCATGAATCCGTTTCCTGTAAAGGATGATTTTGTTATCTGGTTTGCCACTTCGCGCACCAGCGAAAAAGTAAAGGAAATCAGGAACAATCCGAACGTTAACGTCTATTTTGCCGACCATGTAAAGGCAATCGGTTATGTTTCCATTACAGGAAAAGCCGAGGTTATTGACGACAAGGAACTGCTAATAAAAATGAAACGCGAATACTGGGAAGGAATCCCGAACTGGAAAGATATTTTTGTACTGGTAAAAATCAAACCGGTTACGATGGAAGTCATTGATTACAAACACGGCATCAACAACGACCCGCAGACCTCAAAAGCGCCGGTGGTTACATTTTAAACAAATCTGAAAAGTGGATATTCAGTCGTTTTACGAAAAAAGAAATCGTTTGAACCGCGAAATGGATGGTTCAGACGATTTCTTTCAACAATTCGGCAACCTGGACGATACCGTTTATGCCGGTGGCGCCATCCCCAAAAAATACAAGGAACTCACCGGCCTTTCCATTTCGGTTTTATCGCGTTGCGAGGAGTGTATTCTATATCATTTGCAGGGTTGTATTGCTGAAAATAACACCCGTGAGGAAATGATTGAGGCCATAAAAATAGGCGTTATTGGCGGCGGTTCGTTAACTTATCCGTCGGCCTGGTTTGCCTTCGAAGCTCTGGCAAAACTAGGGATTAATGAATAATACAGACAAAAATATGATTATTGCAGCGGCACAAACAAAACCAAAACGGTTCGATTTACAGGCGAATCTCAACGACCATTTCCGGCTGATAAAACTGGCAGCAGAACAAAGCGTTTCACTGATAATCTTTCCTGAAATGTCGATAACCGGGTACGAAACAGAACATGCAGCCGAAATGGCATTTAAACCCGATGACACAAGGCTTGCCGGACTTCAGCAATTGGCTGATACGCATAAAATTATTGTTGTGGCTGGCGCGCCCGTTTTGCTGAATGATAAATTATTTATTGGCTCACTCATTTTCCAACCGTTTCAACCCGTTTCTGTATATACCAAACAGTTTCTGCATTCCACCGAAACCGGATTTTTCAATGCTTCGTTTGAATACAACCCAGTGCTTGAACTGAAAAACGAAAGAATCTCGTTTGCCATTTGCGCTGACATCGACCACCCCGAACATGCCGAAAATGCAGCACAAATGGGAGCAACGATTTACCTTGCTTGTATTTTTTTCTCACCCCGGGGCATTCCCGAAGCGCACAGTTATTTGTCGGGTTACGCCGGAAAACATTCAATGAACATTTTAATGTCGAATTTTGCAGGACAGTCGCATGGAACTGCCGCCGCCGGACAAAGCGCCTTCTGGAACAGCAACGGCAAATTGGTTGCGCAATTAAACAACCACGATGAAGGATTGCTTCTCGTTGAAAAAACTGCAACCGGCTGGACAGAACGTAAAATTTCTTGCTGACTTAATCACCAGTTAACCGGTAGCCCGAAATCCTTTTAAGTATTGAATGATTCTGAATACTGGATGCTGGTTTCCGGATACTTGATTCTGGATATTCAATACTTGAAACATTAAACCCGTAACCTGTAACCCGAAACCCCTGCCCGAATGAATTCGTTCAGGCGGGCGCAACCCGTAATCACCCTCCCCTCACCCACTTAAACCGGTAACCAAAGTTGAACTCCAGAAATTCAGCTTCAGTAAAATTAACAGCCCGCACATTGATACCTGCTGAAAAATTTTTGTACACATCAAATCGCACGCCCAGCCGCTGGTAGGTTTGTTTAAAGCTTCCATAGTTCCGGTGCCGTGCATAAATACCAAAACCGCTTACCAGCGACAATCTCCCAACGATTACTTCGGGCTGAAGAATCAAACCAACCGTCATATTTTCAAATGAATAGGGACCGGGTGTTCCGTCGGGATTGGCGTTAAGTCCCCACCAGTAGTTGATGTCGGTTCCAAGTCCGATGCGTGCCGCATTCGAAAACCGGTTAAAATAAATAGCACTGATTCCGCCCACCGCAAAGTAGTTGGTGTCGAGTTCGTGTTCAATCAACTGGTGGTCACCGTAGCCAAGCATCAGAAACAGTTCATCCGAGCGTTCCAGTTTTCCGGCTTTTGCAACCTTTTTTGAATCGGGTTTTCCACCAAAATGATATTTCATTTCAATCGATGGTGCGTAAATATTAAATCCATTATTGGGTCGTTCAAAACCGCCGTTCGAAAAATGAATAAAACTGACACCGGCGCCCAGGTCAAGATTTTTTGTAACCGGGTAAAATGCGTTGACACCAAGATTGAGGTGAACTGTCATTCCACCGCCAATCACCTTGTTTTTCGGGTTGGTGATTGAATCGTACTTCTCCCAGTTAAAGGCAGTCCCAAACTGCATTTCACCATAAAGTTCAAACTTTTTCACCCTGAAAACAGGAATTCCCAGCACCCCGTACACCGAAACCGGGTATCCAATCTCCTGAGGATTATAAAAATTACCAAGCGAAAAACCAAATCCATAATACGGAACCCTGAAAACCTTTTGCCAGTCGGTGTAACCGGGATTTTGCCACAGCATTTTCACCGAGTAGTTTTCATACTTTTCAAGCGGATGACCAGCCAGGTTGTCGCCCTTTACAAAATCGGTGGTAGGCAAAATTATTCCCGGCTGGTAACTGGCCGAAATACTGAAATAATTCTTTTTCCTGTCAGTTCGGATTGAATCTGTCTGTGCCAACAGATTCGGATTTCCGATGGATAAATGGATAATAAATAACAACACCTTTGCAGGCAGATTTTCGAAATAAAACTGTTTTCTCATTGATAATATTCTGTTTTCATGAATAAATCCGGTTTTCAAACTGTACTGCGCAGTGCCGGATATTTTCTATAAAATTCATGTAGAATCCTTTCGATAAGAAAATTTAGTTTATGAATGGCTGAAATACCTTTCTGAATAACAAAAACGAGGTGTTTCTTAATTTGGTATTAAAACAATGATTTACAAAACAAATTTTCCGTAAAAAAACCCTGTCTCTTATACACATCTCC
>CAZXVT010000081.1:0-19013 GCA_964644015.1 uncultured Maribellus sp. | reverse complement strand
GTATATTATATTTGCAAAGTGAAATCCGGTAAAATATCTTATTGAATCATGAAAAATGGTACTGACAGTTTGTTTCACCGGAGTTCTTTTTAAACAGAAATTCAAATAATTAAAATAAAAAGTTATGAGTATCAATGTAGTTCTTGGTAACGTTGCAGGCTGGTTTTTAGCTATTTTGTTTTTTGCCATCGGTTTTATTAACACCTTTTGGGGAAACGACACAATCTTTGGGATTGGAATTGCAGTGCTTTCGCTGATCTACATTCCTGGCACCTCTGCTTATATAAAAAAGCTCACCGGGTTTTCAATTCCGGTAACTGTAAAAATTGTACTTGCATTATTCATAATATGGGCAGCGCTGGGAGTGGGAGAATTGTTTGATAAAACAGGAATGATGCTGGAAGATTTACTTTGATTTTACAGGTGGTGAGGTGAAAAGCCGAACCTGTTAAAATTGCTTCAGAACCTGAAATTCAAATAAAAATTCAAAGTAATTTCCTTTGATTTGCCGGTCATAAAGTTTAAATTGTTTATTTTCGAATAAGAAAGTAAACAATAATATGAAAGACCTTTTCACTCTAATTATGGCGGGAGGAGCCGGAACCCGTTTCTGGCCAAGAAGCAAAGCAGTGCGTCCAAAACAGTATCTGAATATTTTTGGTGAAGAATCATTGTTACAGTCCACAATCAGGCGGTTTTCGATGTTTACGGAAACAGAAAAAATCTACATTGTTTCAGGAAAAGACCAGGCAAAAGTGCTGGAAGAACAAACACCAATGCTTCCGAAGAAGAATTTGATTTATGAGCCGGTAGGAAAAAACACGCTTCCCTGTATTGGGCTAGCAGCGATGTTTGCCGAATTGGAAAATCCTGATGGCGTGATGGTTGTCTCGCCTTCGGATCACCTGATCGAAAATGATGAGCTTTTCAGGGACACGGTTCTTGCGGCAGTTAAAATAGCCGATGAGCGGGATGGCATTGTAACCATCGGGATTACACCTGCTTATCCGGCAACGGGTTACGGTTATGTAAAAACCGCAGAAGAAATTACCGGTAATGAATTGATACGCCAGTTTAAAGTGGATAAATTTGTGGAAAAGCCCAACGAATCCACAGCCCGTAGTTATATTGAACAGGGTGGTTTCTATTGGAACAGCGGTTTATTTGTTTTTAAAATCTCAGTTTTTCTCGAGTCCGTTAAACAGTTTGCCCCGGATTTGTATGCTGATTTAAGAAAAATTCAGGCTGAACTTGGAAAACCATCTTTTGAGCAAACTCTTGATACAATTTATCGCGTGGTGAATGGTATCTCGGTTGACTACGGAATTATGGAACACGCCCGTAACATTTTTCTTGTTGAAGGGAATTTTGTGTGGAATGATCTCGGAAGCTGGGAATCGGTGTACCTGAATTCGGAAAAGGATGAAAACGGGAATGCTGTTTCGGGTGAAGCGGTGGTTGTTGATTCGCACAATTCATATGTTTTTGCCGAAAAAGGAGTGATTGCGCTGGTAGGCCTTGACGATGTGATTGTGGTGCAGGACGGCGATACCACTTTGGTTTGTAAACGCAGCAAAGCCGAGGAAATAAAAAAGGTGGTGGACCAATTAAAAACAGAAGGCAAAACACACTATTTGTAATTTCATTAAACTGATTCATACATAGATTAGAATCTATAAAATTTAACTGTTTTGGATTCAAAGTCGCGCAAAATTATCCACATCGATATGGACGCATTTTATGCATCAGTCGAGCAGCTGGATCATCCTGAATTGCGCGGAAAACCGGTTGCTGTGGGCGGTGCCGCTGAAAGGGGGGTGGTGGCTGCCGCCAGTTACGAGGCCCGGAAATTTGGCGTACGTTCAGCCATGCCATCCAAAACTGCCCTCAGAAAATGTCCTTCTCTGATTTTTGTCAGACCACGATTCGACCGTTACAAGGAAATTTCGGAACAAATCCGGAATATTTTCTTTGAATATACTGATCTGGTGGAACCTTTGTCGCTTGATGAAGCATATCTGGATGTAACGCTTATCAAACGCGGAAAGCCTTCAGCCACACTGATTGCCAAAGAAATCAGGGAACGCATTTTTGCTGAAACAAAACTGACAGCCTCAGCCGGTGTTTCGTACAATAAATTTCTGGCAAAAGTGGCTTCCGATGTCAATAAACCCAACGGGTTGTTTGTGGTTTTACCTTCTCAGGCACAAGCTTTTATCGACGAACTTGAAGTGAAAAAGTTTTATGGCATTGGAAAAGTGACTGCCGAACGGCTGAATAAAATGGGGATTTGGTTTGGGCGCGATTTAAAACGAATTGATAAAAATGAATTGGTCCGGTTGTTTGGCAAAGCCGGAAGCTATTTTTACGATATCTGCCGGGGTATTGATAACCGGCCGGTGGAACCCTGGCGTGAACGAAAATCGGTGGGTGCCGAAGAAACTTTTGCCACTGATCTTGTGTATTTCAACGACCTGAAAACTGAATTACTCGCAGTAGCCGATATTTTATGGCGACGGATTGAAAAATCGGAAGTAAAGTCCAAAACACTGACATTGAAGTTTAAATATGCCGATTTTGAGCAACACACCCGTAGTATTACAATTCCTGAGTTTTTTGATAATAAAAGTCAATTGGAGGAAGAAGCAATAAAACTGATGACCAAAGAAGGAGGGTTTCAGAAAGGTGTGCGGTTACTTGGTTTGACCGTTTCGAATTTTCGGGCTAGGGAAACAGAAAAAGAAGTGGTGGCAAAACCGGTTCAACTGGTGATTGATTTCTGAAAAAGCATAAAAAAAGGCCGCTTTTCAGCAGCCTTCAGTACTATCCCAGATATGTTTTCAATAATTTGCTTCGCGATGTGTGACGCAACCGGCGGATTGCTTTCTCCTTGATCTGACGCACTCTTTCGCGGGTCAGTCCGAAACGTTCGCCGATTTCTTCCAGTGTCATTTCCTGGCAACCAATGCCAAAAAACAACCTGATAATGTCGCTTTCGCGTTCTGTCAATGTAGCTAAAGCCCTGTGTATCTCTTTCGACAAGGATTCCATGATAAGGCTGCGGTCGGCATTGGGCGAATCGTTGTTCACGAGCACGTCTAATAAACTGTTGTCTTCACCGTCAACAAACGGTGCATCAACAGAAACGTGTCTTCCTGAAACGCGCAATGTGTCGGCAACTTTATCAGCAGGCAGGTCGAGCGATTCGGCCAATTCTTCGGGCGATGGTTTACGTTCGTTTTCCTGCTCGAACTTTGAATATGCTTTGTTGATCTTGTTTAAAGAACCCACCTGGTTCAACGGCAAACGCACAATTCTCGACTGTTCGGCAAGCGCCTGAAGAATGGATTGACGAATCCACCAAACTGCATAGGAAATAAACTTGAAACCACGGGTTTCATCGAATTTCTCAGCGGCTTTTATCAGTCCCAGGTTACCTTCGTTAATCAAATCGGGCAGACTGAGTCCTTGGTTCTGGTATTGCTTTGCTACCGAAACCACGAAACGCAGGTTGGCCCTTGTTAATTTTTCCAAGGCAGCCTGATCTCCTTTTTTTATCCGCTGTGCTAACTCGACTTCCTCCTCTACAGTAATCAATTCTTCTTTCCCGATTTCCTGCAAGTACTTGTCTAAAGAGGCACTTTCACGGTTAGTGATTGACTTTGTGATCTTTAGCTGTCTCATATTAATTTTTTAGAAAAAACGTGCAAATATAGAACAATAAAGCTTAACCATCAAGGCAAATTTTTGTTTAATTGTTCTGTTAATAAATAATTAAAGCAATTTGTTTTCAGTGGTTATTTTCCGCTGAAAACAAAGTATGCCTGTTCTCCATTTTCATACATCCCCTCCACCAAAATTCCACCTTTGGCATTTGCAACTTCCCTTCTGAAATCTTTTACCTCGTAAATTGGTTTTTTGTTAACACTGGTAATAATAAATCCTTTTTCGAGTCCGGCAGTTTGTAATTTGCCTTTTTCCAATGATTTTATTTTTATCCCGCTTTCAATTCCAAGTTTATCTTTTTCAGCTTGTGTCAATTCTGCAAACTCAGCGCCCAAAACATCGGTATCATTTTTTACCAACTTTGTTTCGCCGTCTCTGTTACGCAATGTTACATTAAATTGTTTCTTTTCTTTATTTCTTATTACCACAACTTTTAAAACATCACCCGGCCTGTATTGGCTTACTTTTTCCTGCAATTCAGCCGTATTTCTGATTGGTGCATTTTCAACTTCAATAATTACATCACCTTCCTTAATACCAGCCATTTTAGCACCACCGTTTTCAGGAACGCCGCCAATATAAACTCCTTCCACTTTATCCAGGCCAAGTTCCTTTGCTCTTTCAGCATCAATATCATCAATATTTACACCCAGCAAGCCGCGCTGAACTTCGCCATATTTTTTAAGGTCTTCCACAATTTTTTTTACAATGGTCACCGGTACCGCAAAAGAATATCCGGTATATGAACCTGTACGTGAGGCGATGGCTGTGTTAATTCCCACAAGATTTCCCTGTTGATTTACCAATGCACCGCCACTGTTTCCAGGGTTTACGGCTGCATCCGTCTGAATAAACGACTCGATAGCCATCTGGCTTTCATTGATGCCCAGGTTTCGTGCACGGGCACTCACAATTCCTGCTGTTACTGTTGAAGTGAGATTAAACGGGTTTCCAACTGCAAGCACCCATTCTCCCAGTTTCAGGTTGTTCGAATCTCCATACGTTAAGAAGGGAAGATCTTTTGCATCCACTTTTAATAGTGCAAGGTCCGTTGAAGGGTCAGCACCAATGAGCTTTGCCTCAAATTCACGTTTGTCGTTTAAAATCACTTTTATATTCTGCGCACTTTCAATTACGTGGTTATTAGTAACTATGTATCCGTCGGCTGTTAAAATTACACCCGACCCAAATCCCTGTGCCAATTGTTGTGGCTGATTTCTGAATCCGAAAAAATCGTCCAGAAAAGGGTTGCCGGTTGTCCAGCCACCGCCACGTACCGACTGTGTTGCAATGTGTACCACAGCATGAACCGATTTTTCGGCTGCAAAAGTAAGGTCGGGCAAACCGCCTTCTTCACCTAAACTGGCATATTTTAAATGTTGTGTTTCAGTAACAGTTACAACCTGAGGTTTTTCGAAAAACCTTGTGTATGCCCAAACTGCCACAAATGCGCCTGCAATAACAAGCAAAAATGTCACACCTAATTTTCCAATATTTTTCATCGTTGTAAAAATTTTAAGTCAAACTTTTGAATTCATTTTTGTGTACCATTAACGCAAAAAAGCTGCCACTGTTTTATCAGTTTTTATTTGTGGCTTAAAATTTCGATAAATTAACAACTGAAAACAGTTAATGTTAAATCGTTGTAAAAAAATATTCTGGTATAGAATGAAAAAATGTCAGTGTTGAATGACCCATTTACTTCGACAGTACTTTGAACCATTTTGTGTCGAGAATTACAGGCGTGTAATTTTCGATATAATCCATCGCTTCTGCCGGGTTTTTAGCTACAAAATACAATTCTCTGTAAACTGGTTTTGCAAACAATTCATCATAAGAGACCTCAAATTGCTTAAAAAGAAAATCAAAAAATCCGTTAGTGTTAATAAAAACAATTGGTTTTGTATGATAAGTCAGTTGTCTGAGTGTGATTACTTCCAGTATTTCTTCCAAAGTTCCGAAACCTCCGGGAAGTGCAATGAAAGCGTCGGAGATATCGCGCATGCGTGCTTTTCTTTCCTGCATGTCAGGAGTAATAATCACTTCATGTGAATTTTCCGAGGCCAGTGAACGGTCCCTTAACATTTCAGGAATAATTCCGATTGTTTTTGCTCCATTTTCACTGGCTGCAATTGTCACGGCTTCCATTAAACCCACATTTGCTCCGCCATTCACTAGCGTGTGTTCTCTTTTAGCGATTAAAAATCCCAGTTCTTTGGCATCCAGAAAATAGATGTCGGCAATGGCGTTGCTGGATGAAGAAAATACACAGATATTCATTTATACGATTTTAAACACAAAGGCGCAAAGACACGAAGTATAAAATAATTCATCTTTGTGGCTTTGCGCCGTTGTGTTCTTTTATTTTAAACGTCAATCTTCGCGTAAGTTGCGTGGTCTTCAATGAATTTCCGGCGTGGCGGAACATCGTCGCCCATGAGCATCGAGAAAATGTGGTCAGCCTCGGCAGCATTTTCAATTGTAACCTGCTGCAATGTTCGTTTCTCCGGATTCATGGTGGTTTCCCAAAGTTGCTCTGCGTTCATTTCTCCCAAACCTTTGTAACGCTGAACGTGTACCGAACTTTCATTTCCATCAGCCCACTCGTTGATGAATTGCAGGCGTTGCTGGTCAGTCCAGGCGTATGATTCTTTTTTTCCTTTTTTAACTAAGTAAAGCGGCGGATTGGCAATATACAGGTGACCATTTTTGATGAGGTCGTTCATGTAACGGAAAAAGAATGTCATAATTAAAGTTGCAATGTGGCTTCCGTCCACGTCGGCATCGGTCATGATAACCACTTTGTGGTATCGCAGTTTTTCAAGGTTCAGCGCTTTTGAGTCTTCGGCTGTTCCGATTGTTACGCCTAATGCAGTAAAGATATTCTTGATTTCCTCGTTTTCGAGTATTTTGTGCAACATAGCTTTTTCCACGTTCAGGATTTTACCACGAAGCGGTAAAATGGCCTGTGTGCGGCGGTCGCGGCCTTGTTTGGCTGTTCCGCCTGCCGAGTCTCCCTCAACCAGGAAAATTTCGCAAACTGCCGGGTCTTTTTCAGAGCAGTCGGTCAGTTTTCCAGGTAAGCCGCCTCCTGAAAGTGCATTTTTCCGTTGCACCATTTCACGTGCTTTGCGTGCGGCATGACGTGCCTGTGCTGCCAGAATCACCTTGTTTACAATGGTTCTTGCGTCTTTCGGATTTTCTTCCAGGTAATTTTTAAGCATATCGCTCACGGCCTGGTCAACATGGATGCTGACCTCTGAGTTACCCAGTTTGGTTTTTGTCTGGCCTTCGAACTGGGGCTCGGCAACTTTTACCGAAATGACGGCTGTTAAACCTTCACGGAAATCGTCGCCACTGATGTCGAATTTCAGTTTTGAAAGCATTCCCGACTGGTCGGCATAATTTTTCAAAGTACGGGTTAGCCCTCTCCTGAAACCAGTGAGGTGGGTTCCGCCTTCAATCGTATTGATATTGTTCACATAAGAATGAATATTTTCAGAATAGGATGTATTGTATTGCAATGCGATTTCAACCGGAATGCCGCTTTTGTCTGAAGAAATATGAATCACCTCGTCGATCAGCCTGATGCGGGTTTCGTCGAGATATTCAACAAATTCCTTCAACCCATTGTTGGAATAAAAAGTATCGGTTTTAAAATCTCCGTTTTCGTCTTTTTCTCTCTCATCAGTAATTTTAAGGCTGATTCCTGCATTCAGAAAAGCCAGCTCACGAAGTCGGGCAGCCAGAATTTCGTATTTGTAAACGGTCGTCTGGAAAATTGCATCATCAGGTTTAAAAGTCACAATAGTACCTGTTTTGTCCGATTCGCCAATTACCCGAGCGCTGTATAGTGGTTTCCCAATAGAATATTCCTGCTCCCAGATTTTTCCTTCGCGGTGAATTTCTGCACGAAGATGGATTGAAAGTGCATTCACGCACGAAACACCCACACCGTGTAAACCACCCGAAACTTTATAAGAATCTTTATCGAATTTTCCCCCGGCATGTAAAACTGTCATTACCACTTCGAGTGCCGATTTGTTTTCTTTTGTATGTATTTCGGTTGGAATACCACGACCGTCATCCTTCACTGAAATTGAATTGTCGGGGTGAATGGTAACATCAATATTGCTACAGTACCCGGCGAGCGCTTCATCAATTGAGTTATCAACCACTTCGTAAACCAAATGGTGCAAGCCCTTTTCGTTGGTGTCGCCAATGTACATTGACGGGCGTTTTCTTACCGCCTCCAAACCTTCTAAAACCTGGATACTGTCGGCTGAATAATTGCCGTTTCCGTTATTTACAGCTTCATTTTTTTCTATCTCACTCATCACGCTTTGTCAGTTTTGTTGTATAATCCTGAAATGGTTAAAATAAAATAGTTTCCATTGTAAAAAGCGTCTTGCCTTGTACTGGAAACTAATTGAATTTCAATATTTTAAATGGATTTTGTGGCCATTTTAATTTTAACGGGCAAATATAGCAAAATAAACCGAAGCACAGGATTGTGGAGAATGTGAAATCAAGTACTTTTTTCAACAGGTTATTAACCTGAAAATGAGGTTTGATAACCTGAATTTACTTGTGAAAGTCTTGTATTAAAGAAGACTGTTATTTTCGATAATTTAACATTCAGAATGCATAACTGACACCGGCAAGAAAGTTAAGACTTTGTACCGGGTAACCAAACCATCGTTCGTATTTCTGAAATCCGAAATTATTCAGGTTGGCAAATGCCGAGAATTTCTCGGTAATCTTGTAATTCCCCTTCACATTCAGGTCGAAGGCGGTATCAAGGTTGTAAGATTTATAGATAGGTTCGTTAACCGAATTAACCAGCGGGTCGGTGGGTAATGTCTCAATAACCAGCGCTTTTCTGGGTCCGATCAGAAAGATTTCAGCAGCCACGTTCAGTCTTTCCGTAATGTTGTAACCGAGTGTCAGAGTTCCATCCCAGGCTGGCATATTCCAGGGTTCTGTTTCATTTTCCATGTTATACAGATAGTAATTCCCGTTCATTAACAAATCAAATTTCCCGGCCGAGGTATGAAACACTTCCAGGTTAATTTTGAACCGGTTCATGTCGTCGTACATGATTTTGAAGTCGTTGTCAGCCAGCACAGGATTGGGATTGATTTCCGGATCAGGATAAGTGTATTCCTGCAGGTAATAAAGCGGCTGGTCGTCGGTTATGGCATAGTCGAAACCAATTTTGAAGTTGGTTCGTTTGCCAAATTTTCCATCGAACCCACCGTATAACCTGATTTTTTCAAAGCTGTTTTTTACATCGTGTTCCGGGTTAACAAAAGGATTTTCGTAAGCAATTTTTGAATAATGATTACTGATGTGATTGCCGTCAACTCCAGCAAAAATCTTTATAAAATCCTTTACCGGCGTGTAATTCACGCGGATATCCGGTGCAATTCTTACCTGGGCATTTATATCCTGATCCGTAATATACCACATCTTCAACCCACCGCGCAGGTTCAGGTTTTTTTTGCCTATATAAACTGCAGGATTGGCAAAGAGCCATGACTGCTGGCGGGTTCCTTGGGTTTCTGTTACACGGTTAATTACATTATTATCCTGTACAAAATTAACGCTTGCATCGAGCAGCCCGGTTCCGAAATTCAATGGTTTTTGCAGATGGGCCGTGAAGTTGCCAAAGTGCTCAGTTTGCCCGGTTTTGGTCTGAAAATAGTCATACCCGAAATCGAATCCGAAAAGCGGATCGTTCATTTCCGCTGATGGGTCATTGAGTTTTACATTAATGCCGGCTTTGCTGAAGGTTTGTTTTGTGCCAAAATAATTGATGTCCTGGTTTTCTTCAAGCACCGGTGTTGGAACAGGATCTTTCGGGTAACCATAATAGTTAAACCCGTCGTGATTAATTCCGAGATTGACTGAAAGAATTTTTTTTGAGAAGAACTGGTTGAAATAAACTTCAGCTTCATTTTTAGAGAATGGTGCATCTACTTTGTCGCCACCTTCCAATTCCAGTTTACCGTGCGACGACAAATGCATGGCATGAATCCCGAATATTGCTTTTTTCGAGGCAAGGTGGTTGAAAAAGAATTCGCCATAAGGTTTGTTGTAATTGCCTAACCCGGCTTTTATCAAACCATATCCTTTTTGCTCGGCAATGGCCGATTCGATGGTGGCTGCTTTCAGTGGATTTACTGCAAATGTGTTAATAATGGGTTTACTGGAGATATTGTAATCGAAAACCGGTTTTTGCGGTTCTGTTTCCTTAATCACCGGAATGTCGTTGATTTTGTGAACATCAAGCAGGGTGGGGGTGAATGATTTCACCACTTCCACTTCGCGGTTGAGGCTTGTATCGCGCTGCGCATGAGCCAGTGTGCAGAAACCGGCTAAAACAATGAATAAAACTGATTTTATTGTGATTTGCATGATTCCTGTTTTTTATTGTTCCTTGATTTTCATCTGGTAAGAATTGTCGATGGCATTTTGCTGGTCGGTTTTTTCCTTATTTTCAATTACTGAAAGCTTTTTGGATGCTTCCTCGATGATGCCGTCATCTTCCACATTATAATTTTCGACGAGACTTTTCAGCGTATGTTTTGCCTGGAATTCATCGTTGCGGCTCAGGTAAATATCAGCAAGCAAAATAAACGATTTGCCGAGCCAGAATTGATGAGGCGTGTTTTTATCGATAAAATCCAGAATTTCAGCTTCCGATTTCTGAATGTTTTTTTGTTTGAAATAGATTTCTGCCAGCAGATATTTGGCTTCGGCACCCTGCTCATATTTTACATCAGCAGCAGCAACTTTTAATCCTTCAACTGCTTTGTCTGGTTTGCCGGTCATGTAATACGATTTTCCTTCGGTGTAGCTTGCTTCACGTTTCAGAGCTTCATTGGCAGTCTCCGACTTTTTGATTTTGTTGGCAGCAATCAGTGCATTCTCATAATCCCCGAGTTTCAGATTACAACGCATTTGCCCTGTGTTGGCGCGCAATGTATTCCATTTGTTGCTGGCCATTGCCTCAAGCCGGTTGCAAAGATCAAGTGCCTCTTCGTAATTACCGGCATTGAGTGTCAATTCAGCAGATTTTGAAACCGCCTGCTCGCTGAATACATTTTCGGGCTGTGATGCAACAAATTTATAATGATTGTTAGCTTCGGAATATTTTCCTTCCTTGTAAAGAAGTTCAGCAAGATAAAAACGTGCTGTCAGAAGCGAACTTCCCTGCGGATATTGCTGAATGTATCGGTTTAATTGTGTGGCTGCATTTTTGTCGCCTGCCATATAGAGTCTTTCAGCCGACATAAATGTGAGGGAATCCTGCTCTGAAACTGTAATATTCACGCCACTTCCCGACTGGTTAAGGTAGGTGAAATACCCATCAACATTGTTCAGTTCGATATAACAGTTTTTTACACCCAGCAAAGCAGCCTGTGCTTCGGGTGTTTCCGGAAACTTTTCGGCCACCTCTTTGTATTGTGTCAGTGCTTTGTCATAACTTCCACTATTGTAATTAATTAAACCCAACTGCAGGAGTGCTTTTCTGTAATAACTGCTTTGTTTGTGTTCCAGAATGATTTTATTGTATTGGGCTGTGGCTTTCAGGTTTTCATTCAATCTTTCATAGGCGCGCCCCAGTTCGTACAAAGCATCATCCTGGAAAGATGATTCAGGATACGCCGAAAGCAATGTTTCGAGATTGCTGATTTTGCTTTGCTGGTCGCGTTGCAAACCTTTGCAGAATGCTATCTGGTAAAGCGAGTAATCAGGTTCAAAAAGTTTCAGTGTGTACGATTGCTGGTAATACTGAATGGCCCGTGTGTAATCCGATTTCAGGAAATAGATGTCGCCAAGGCGATTGAGTGCATCGGCCAGTTTATCAGTGCGGTTGTTTTTTGTTGCTTCGGTAAATTTTGTGAAACTGGTTGCCGCAAGCTCATAATCCTGAAGTTTGAAATAGGAATATGCCAGGTTGTATCGGGCGTTGTTAAATTCGGGCATTGAAGAAGCGCCGTTCGAAGTAAGGAAACGCACATAGTTATTGATTGCTTCGTTGAAATCGCCGGTGCGATAATGCGATTCGGCTTTCCAATAAAGTGTTTGTGTGTAAATTAGGCGGTCCTGGTTGTTTTGCAGCGAAATATCGAAGTTGTTCAATGCCTGAGTATAGGCCAGGTTATTAAACAATTCGAGCCCGCGATAAAAAGTTACCCGCTGATACGCTTTCAGAATGGCAGGTGTTTTTACCTTTATTTTTTCGATGGAAGTGATGGCATCCTTGTAGTTTTTGGTAACCATGTAAACTTCGCTCAAAATTCTGTAAGCTTCGGCATTGTGTTCCGAATCAGGGTATTTTTCAATGTAAGCATCAAAGGCTTTGATAGTTTCGTTGAAGGGAGAAAACGAAAGTTCGTAAGTGAGTTTGGCATAATTGAACAGCGCCTCTTCCTGAATTTTTTCATCAAAACTCAGCTTCGATGCAGCATCGTACGCCATTTTTGCCTTTTCTTTTTCGTTGGTTTTTACATAGCAATCGGCCAAATGATAATAAGCATTCTGGGCCATTTCATCATCTCCTTTCGAAGCTTTTTCAAGATATTGTTTGGCTTTGTCGAATTGCCTTGTGTAATGGTAACAGTAACCCAACACATAATTTTCCTCGCGTGTCTGGAGTTTCGAGAAATTGAAATAAGCTTCCATGTAAGGAATCGCTTTTTCGTAATTTCCCAGGTGAAAATGCGAATCGCCTAAAATTTTTGAAAGTTCAGGTTTCTGTTCTTCTTCCACATCGTTAATCACCTGGCTGGTATAATTCACCACTTCGGCATAATTCTGCTGTTTGTAGTAAATATGGCTGATGTACATCGGAATTACCTTTGAATAGGCCGGATCGTTGTTCAGTTTTCTGAATCCCTCAAGCGCTTCCGGGTATTTTTCCTGCATGTACATGATGTGTGCCCAGTAATAAGTGGCCGGTTTGCTGTAAATGCTGTTGGCATCTTTTACCACTGAAAACTCTTTGGCGGCAACTTCTTTATTGTCGGTTACCAGGTTGGCATAACCATTCTGGTAGGTGAGTTTAATGCGGTCCTGCTCGTTGAGATCCTTGCGGTCAACACTTTCAAAGGTTTTGATGGCGACAGCATACTGTTTTTTGTCAAACTGGTATTCGCCTAAATAAAACCTTGCATTGTTAATGTATGGGCTTTCTGAATAGTCTTTTGTGAAAGCTGTCAGCATTTTGCTGCCCGCTGTATAACCGGCTTTTAACGCCGAAACCGATTTGTAATATTCAGCTTCTGAATAGAGTTCAGAATTTTCATCAACTTGTTTCTGAATTTTCTGGAATTCCCTGAACGTGGAAATGTATTTCCCGTTGGCAAACAGTTCCTTTGCCATGTCGATATCGCGCTGTACATTGCTGTAATAGCCTGTTTCCTGGCTCTTTAGCTGTGAATGTAACAGCAAAATTAATGACAGAATAGAAACAATCCGGATTGTTCTCATGCTTTGTTGTTTCAGTTTTTTATGGTTTTCACTGCATCCTGAAATTTTAGTTTCAGTACTTACTTTATCTGAATTTCTAAAGTAGGTGATTCAGCTGGCAGTTGACAACCGTTTTTAATCATTTTCTTAACATGAAACTGTTTATTTCTTTGTTTATTATCCCGAAGGCTTCTATTTTTACCAACATAACCTGAATTATTTTTGAATTATGGAATCGGGCAAAATTGTGGAATTGGTGAATGCTGATATTTATCAGCGTGAAAACCTGGTGTTGTCGAATATCAACCTCGAAATTGAAAAAGGCGAGTTTATTTATGTGATTGGGAAGGTGGGAACCGGGAAATCGAGTCTCATCAAAACGCTGAATGCCGAAATTCCGTTACAGTCGGGTTCGGGGAAGGTGGCAGGTTTTGAGCTTTTCAATATTAAATCAAGGGAGATTCCGCCACTCAGAAGAAAACTGGGCGTTGTTTTCCAGGATTTCAGGTTACTTACCGACCGGAATGTACACGATAACCTTTCGTTTGTGCTGAAATCGACCGGCTGGAAAAACAAGCTGGATATTGAATCGCGGATTGCAGAGGTGCTCGACAGCATGGGAATGTTGAACAAACTGATGAAAATGCCGCACCAGCTCAGCGGCGGAGAACAGCAACGCGTGGTAATTGCCCGCGCCATTCTGAACAATCCTGAACTGATTCTTGCCGACGAACCCACCGGCAACCTAGACCCGGAAACCTCGGAAGAAATTCTTGACCTGTTTATTAGTTTGAACAAGGAGGGGAAAACCGTGATCATGGTAACACACGATTATGCCTCGATTGCCAAAAAACCAACCAGAACGCTCGTTTGCGCCAACAACGGAATAACCGATTCGGCGGCCAACAACACACTTGTTGATTTTGAAAGCTTACTGGAGAAGAATTATTGAAAGAGGTAGAGTTTTCGCTATTTTTTAATTGAATTTAGGGTAAAACAATCAGTCGAAGATTTTTGAATAATTCGGAATCACTGCAAAATTGGAAATGGTAAAAAAGACTAAGAAAAATTCAGGCTCTTTAAAACAATCTGACATCGAGTTTTGGCTATGTTTTGTAATTGGAATAATCATCTTAATAATTGGTTTTTATTTGAACTATTCAAATCAGGTTTCTGGTGATTCGTATTTGAGCAGGTCAGGTCAAGTTCAGCAAGGAATGGTAACAGGATACAGTGCAATTGCTATTGGTGCATTCTTTATCTTATTGGCATTATTTGCCAGAGTATTGGAGTTTTTTAAAAGAGGAAATCTTAAAAAATGAAGTTCTCAAATTGTAGTTTATTCATTCAATGTGATTTCAAGCAATAGATTGTCCATTTCAACTCGAAAGAAACCTTTCAAAAATCTCCAGGATCACGCCTTCTTCGTTTTTCCAGGTCAATTCTGATGCGGCTTTTGGCAGGTTTTGCAACCAGACCTTTCTTTTTTCTGCGGTTTCGAGACAGTCGGAAATTTTTCCGGCCAGCGTTTCCGGTTCCAATGAGTCTGTGATTTCTCCCACTTTGTATTGCTGAACAATGGCAGCCATTTCAGGCAGATTGGTTACCAACACCGGCACCTGCGCCTGGATATAATCAAAGAGTTTGTTTGGCAAGGCAAAGCGGTAATTCAGCCCAAGGTCTTCCTCAATCGAAAGCCCCAGATCTGCAGTGGGCGTGAGTGTTTTCAGTACTTCGATGGAAAGCCGGCCGGTAAAAGTGACTTTGTTTTGAAGATTTTCTGTTTGAACCAACGCTTCCAGTTGTTTTCTGATATCGCCGTCGCCCGCTAAAACAAGCCGGGCATTTTTCACGAATTTCATCGCCAGAATGGCTTGTTCCAACCCACGTCCGATATTCAGTGCACCCTGGTAAAGAATTATCTTTTCCGTATTACTGACTTTTTCAGTTCTTTCCGGTATTTCTGCTGTAACTGGTAAGTTTCTGACCACTCTGAATTGTGAGCCATATTTTTGATTGTAAATATTGGCAATCGATTGGCAAACGGTTGTTGCATAACGGATTTGCGGCAACATTTTTTGTTCCAGCCATTCCCATATTCGCTTAATTTTTGGCCGGTGAACCAGTTCCGGTACTTCTGTAAAATATTCGTGGCTGTCGTAAACCAGCGGAATCTTTTTCACTTTTGAAACCAGAAAATTGGCAGTCAGTGTGTCAAGGTCGTTGGCTAACAAAACGTCGGCTTTTGAAAGCAGCAGGAAAAGATAGAGCCGGTAATTCATTTCGGCATAAAACATAGGGCCTTTATTGAAAATCAGACTAAATCGTTTTGTTTGATACGAACGATTTTGCACCGGCAAACTGTTTTTAAACTTCCTTCCAATCAGTAAAACCTCAAAACCCAAATTGTGCAGCGTGGTACAATATTTATGCACGCGGTTGTCGGAAACCAGGTCACTGGTAACAGAAACAATGATTTTTGATTTTGCCGGCTGCATTGTTGATTTTACAATTCTGGATAAAAATAGAATATATGTTTCATAAAACGGTAAAATCGCCAATTGATTGCCGGACGTAAAAAAGAAAACCGTGTATCGGTATCCCGGACACGGTTTTTATCATTTATTTCCGAATTGATCAGAATACAAATCCTAAGTTGAGCGTAATATAATTGTGTGGATCAGAGTTGCCCGTTTTAAAGCCCATCATATATTTTGCCGCAACAATCATATCAATATAAGGAGTTGAGATAAAAGTTCCCACTTCGGGTCTGAGCGCAAACTGCCACACATCATCCTCAACTGTGAACATTCCCATATCCACATCATTGTATGAATATAATGTACCAATACCTATACCTACAAACGGATTGAATTGTCCGTCTGGTAAAAAATTGTAATCAACAGTTCCCAATACAGGCACTGCGTGCAGATATCTGAATTGTTTTCCTGATAGCGACTGTGTCCCTTTTGTATAAGTTGCATAAGGCAATTCTTCGTAAAACAGGTTGTACCCTGTTTCAAAACCTACACTAACATTTGGCTGAATTAAATACCGATATTCAAAAGCAATACCTCTCCAGCTCGTGGCACTGATAAAATCTTTTACATCACCGGTTCCAAACCCAACTGAATACTGAACTGAAAACAAACCATCCTGTGCTTTTACCTGAGAAACAGCAAACAGACTTGTCAAAATCAATGAGAATAATATCTTTTTCATAGCTGCAATCTTTTAAAGTTGTTGGATTAATTTGTTTTAAGATAAGGAGACTGTTTAAAAGCCTGATCGACGGCTCTGTTTACCCGATTAACATCGTAATATCCTGAAAGAAGACCATTTGCAGCAGCAGTCCAAACATTTGTTTTTTGAACCATATCTGCATCTTCAGCCACAAGCGTCATTACAAGAGTACCAGTTGTATAAGAGGAATAACCACCAGATGGATAGTACCATCCCCAGCCACAATAATAAGGATACCACCAGCACCAGTAGTCGTACCAGTAATATACAGTTGTATTTGTCCAAACTGCAGGCATAAGCGACAGATCAGCTGTTGTTGGGTCAGCAACCTTAGTGTAACCCAATGCAGTCATGTTGCTTTCAATTTTCTGCAAAATCTGGGTATTGAAAGGTTCCTTCACAAATTCAGGCATTTCACCTTCAGCCAGATTTCCTTCAATTTTTACAATTTTATCAGGAATTGCATAAGTTCCTTTACTCTTAAAATCGTAACTCTTTTCATAGTTTGTATAAACTACGTCGGTGTCTTCATAATACTCTGCCCCATCAGGGTAGCACCCACCGAAAAACAGAAGTGTGGCAACTATGGCCAGTGCATACAATTTTCGTTTCATGGTTTTAAATTTTGAATTTTAATATAGTTATGTTAATTTATAATCTTAAAATTATTAGTGTGTTGAAAATCAGTAATTTTGAAATAGTAAAATCACTTTTTTATTTCACTGTAGTTAAGTTCAAAACTATAGCATTTCGCATTGTACGGATAAACGGACCCGTTCATCTTAAATTATATGGTTATCCTTCTGCTTCTTTAACTTCCACAACTTCATACATACTTTTGCCATCTTTTTCAATAGGCTGATAATAAACGTTTCCAAATTTAACATAGGTTACGTCACCAATTTTTACCTCTTCACCTCCTTCCGGAAGATTTTCCACTACAGTCCCGGCAGTGGGAGGAACAACTGTGTATCCTTCACCTGTTTTTTCATAATAGGTGCCCGCGTAATAATAGTTGTTCGTGGTTTCGTTAACCACCAATGTTTGCGATTCTTTCGGAAGTTCCTTCACTGTAGCGCCAACCGGGGCCTCCACAACCGTATAACCATCTGTGCTTTCTATATAGTAAACACCCTGATCATAATAATAGGGTTGGCTGTTTACACTCACCACAATTGCAGTAACGGCAAGAGTTGTTACAAAAAATCCCCAGGGATTGTAAGCAGGTCCATAATAATATGGACTGTATGGGTGATAGTGATAGGGATGATAACAATTGTAATGGTATCCTCCGTATGCATAGGGTGGGCGGGGATACGGATGTACCGGTGGTCTCACAATTACATTCCGGCTGTTGTCGATATTAATGTTATTCCGGCTGTTGTTGATGTTGTTATTGTTCCCGGAGTTTATATTGTTTCCTGAGTTATTCCGGTCGTTTGTATTGATATTTGTATTCGAGTTACCTCTGTTGGCCTGAGTACCCCTGCTATTATTGTTAACGCTGGTTCCTGGGTTTGTCCTGTTATTGGTATTTACACTTGTACCTGTTGTTGCCCGGTTGTTACTAACACCAGCAGATTTGTTGGTGTTTCCTGAATAGTTTCCTGATTGGCTGGTTGATGGCCTTGTACTGGGTGCTGGTCGTGTACTCCCACCGTTAATTGATCGATTGGAATTGGATGTTGTTGGTCGCGAAACGGCTTGTCTCGAAGCCCCGCCACCCCTCATTTTTTGTGCCGTTAACATTTCGGGGGAAAAAAACATTGCAGTACCGATTAACAGTACCAATATTGTTCGAATTCTCAAATTTGTTTTCATTGGATATTCTGATTTATTTTTTTGTTTTGGCTAAAATTTTAATCTCGCGTGCTCCGGGTGGAGGTAAAAAATTGAACATGGCATCTGGCAATACAGGATTGATTTTCCACTCTCTGAAGGTAGCTTCGTATTGTAATCCCTGGTTTTTATTCTGGTACATTATCAGCATTTTAACTGGAAGAAAAAGAACACTGTTTTCAATCCAAAGCTGAATTGTCATCTCTTTTTGTTTCGAAATAATGAGGAAACACTCCTTTTCTTCGATGGTGTTTTTACCGGCAAAAATTATTTCAGTACTGGCAGCAATCAAATCTTCGGTAAACGAAGGATAGAAAAAATCAGCAGCCGGAAAATCAATTCCATAATTCAGGTTAGCCGAATCAATGGTTTCAATGGTTGTGGGCGGTGTTTCCATGATTGCATAGTTATTTTCGTTAAAAGAATAATAAACCAGCATTTCGCCGTTGTACCAGAAACTGCGGTGACCTTTAATTCCGTTCGAGTTAACGTACATTTTATCAGGTCCGCTGAAAATAACCTCGTTGACACTGAATTGACTTACAGTCCCAAGCACCGGATCGTTTACATCGTTTCGTGTTTCCACTGTAAAATCAACCGAAGTGAGGTCGCCAATAATATGGCTCATTTGGTCTAAAATCAGAATTGCAATCGAATCGGTTTTATTTTGGGCAGTTGTTGAAATACTTACCCATAACAAAGGGAGGAGGAGAAGAGTTTTTTTC
>CAZXVT010000080.1:2465-19056 GCA_964644015.1 uncultured Maribellus sp. | reverse complement strand
TTCCAGTTGTAGTTGGTATCGAGGCTGAAATCGACAATTTGATTGTACAAACCCATGTCAACTTCCAGTACCGGAATTTCGTGACCCAGAAATTCTTCAATCTGTGCCAGTATTTCTTTTTCCTCGCTGCTGCAAAACGAAACTGCCAACCCTTTTTTTATTCCGCGTCCGGTGCGCCCAACCCGGTGAACATAGTTTTCGGCCACTTCCGGCAGGTCGTAATTCACCACAATATCAACATCCGGAATATCGATTCCGCGGGCACTCACATCAGTAGCAATCAGTAATTTGTTAAGGCCGCTTTTAAAGTTTTCCATTGTACGGGAGCGTTCGGTGTGGTCCTTGTCGCTGTGGATGGTATTGCTCAGAATCTCCACTCTTTCCATCGCGCTTTTTACCCTTTCTGCGCGTACTTTAGTGCGTACGAAAACGAGAATCTTTGCATCCGGATGCTGACCTATCAATCTTTCAAGAAAAGCCCTTTTGTCGTCCATCTCAATAAAAGCCACCGAGTGCTCAATGTTTTTGGCAACCGGGTTTTTGGGTGAGATCTGAATACGGATGGGTTTATTCACCAGTGAATAAGCCAGTTTTTTGATGGAGGGATTGATGGTGGCCGAGAAAAACAAGGTTTGGCGTTTAACGGGTAAAAACCGCATCATATCCCTGATATCTTTGATAAAACCGAGGTCGAGCATGTGGTCGGCTTCATCCAGAATCAGTATTTCAATGTTTTCAAGTTTCAGAAATCCCTGGCTGACAAGGTCGAACATGCGACCGGGTGTTGCCACCAGAATATCGGTTCCCTGTTGCAGCGCCTCAATTTGAGGAGCCTGCTCAACGCCGCCGTGTAACGCAAAAATTTTCACACTTGTATTTTCTGCAAGCGATATAAAAACACTTGCAATCTGTCGGGCCAGTTCATGGGTGGGAACCATTACCAGGCAACGGATGTTGGTTTTATGGTCGGTTTTTTTTGCCGATTGAATTTTGTGGATCACCGGGATAGCAAAAGCTGCTGTTTTTCCGGTGCCGGTTTGCGCAATTGCCAGCACATCTTCCCCATTTAAAACCGGTGGAATTGCTTTAAACTGAATATCGGTTGGCCGGCGAAACCCCAGTTTTTCAAGGTTCGTTTTCAGTTCAACAGAAATATGATAGTCGGTAAATTTCATTGGATGTGATATTTCCGGCAAAGATAACTGAAAGATTAACGATTAACGAATGATGATTAACGATTCAGAAACTAAACCCGTGAACCGGAATCCCGAAACCCGGAACTCTATAGTGTTGCCCAGATTCTTGCCAGCGAGTACCCGGGGGCTTTTATATCGAGATCGAGAAAATAGCCAAATGGTGTTTGTACAGTGACGTAACCCGCGTTCTGTAAACGTTTTTCGGCCAGGTTAAAGATTTCGCGGGTAAACTCAACCGAAGCTTTTGAATCGGAAAGATGCGCAAACGAATGAAGAATGATGCTGTTGCAATTGTTTTTCCGGGCTGTCCATTTCAGATGATTAACCAGTTTTTTCTCACGGCTGGCAACATCAAACTGCTCGTCAGCCTCTTCAACCTGGATAAATGCCAGAATACTGCTGGCGAAAGTTTTTCCTTCGGTTATTTCTTCGGCTGAATCAAGGTTTTTGGTGTTTGGGTGGTAACTGAATTCATCAACAAACATCACCAATACTTTCATTCTTCCGGCTGGTTCATCAGTTCATCACTTTTTTTATCGATCCAGGCGATCATTGCTTTTTTGGTTTCTTCGTCAAGTTTTGCTTCGCGATGCATCATCACATAAGGTTTCAAGGGCATGGTTCCGCGCTCAATTTCCTGTTTCATATCTTCAAGCGCTTTTATTTTATCGTAATCATCCAGCTTCTTCCACTCCGAAAGGTTCAGTTCTTTTTTACCATCGGTAATATGTTTGTTTACCATCCACGAAACCGGTGCAATTTGATGATACCAAAGGTACTTTGTGTTATCTGAATGGCAGTCGAGACAAGCATTTTGAAAAGCTTCCTTTACTGTTGCCGGCATGTTTTCGGTATTGATAACCAGGTTTTCTGATTTTTCTGAAATATTTTTTTCAGGCTGAAAAAACTGGATAACGATAAATGCAACAAACAACACTGAGACAGAAATGATAAAAATTTTTTTCATAGCAAAAGCGATAAAAAAATACCCGGAGAATCTCTCAAAACATGACTCTTCCGGGTATTTTGGTTAAAATGATATTATTTTTTCATCAGGGCTTTGCCTTCATTTTTTGCCCAGTCGATCAGAATTTTCTTTTCAGCATCAGTCAGTTTTTTGTCGGGGAATTTTTCGAGGAACTTTGCCGGTGGCATTTCATTTTCATCAACGGTTTCGGCAATTTCTCCCAAAGCATGAATCATCTCTTTTTTACCAAGTGCATCAAATGTTTTCAGGTCGAGTTTTTCCTTGGCTTTATCGTTTTTCGAATCGGTATTGTGGCAGCCAAAACATGATTTTTCAATTATTGCCTTTACATTATCAGGCATCACTGGTGCTTTGGTATCTGCCGGGTTTACAGATGCCTTCAGTAACCCAACCGTTAGAAACATTGCAAAAAGTGTAAGCAAAAAGTGTTTTTTTCTGATCATGGTCATTTAGTTTTTAAGTGAATAAATTCATTATTTTCAATATTATAACATAATAGTATCATTTTTGTTTTAAACACAAACCGGTAGTAAGGTAAAGTTGTTTTTGAGATTTTAAAAATTACATTTGTGAATTAAAAATCGACTGCATTTATGATTCGATTGTATTCAGGATTTTTGATTTTATTACTCAGTTTAGTCGCTACGCAAATAAATGCGCAGTTATCAGAGGGCGGAGTTCCGTTAAAAATCAAACAGTTAAAAAGTTCGAGTGGAAGTATGGTTGAAATGCCCTCATTCCTTTCATATTTCAGCAACGAAGTTCAAGCCATTCAGGATGAAAAGCAGCTGAAACCATTTAAATTTGCACATGGTTATTCAGTGAACCTGACTACCGAAAATTCGGGCGAATGGTTTTCTGCTGCTGAAATTGAAGATGTTGCTGTTTGGCGGCTGACCATAAAATCATCCGGAGCTTATTCTATTAATCTTGTTTTTGATGAGTTTGAAATGCCTGAGAACTCAAGGCTGTTTGTTTACAGCGAAAATGAGGAGTATCTTCTGGGAGCATTTACTTCAGGCAACAATTCAGCATCGCGAAAATTTGCCATTGCCCCGGTTGCCGGCGACGAAATTACCGTGCAATATGAAGTACCTGAGGAATACAAAAATGCCCTGCCTTTCAGAATTATGCAGGTAAATCATGATTATGTCGGAATTTTAAAATCGGGCATACGACGGCCAATGGGTAAAACAGCAGGTTCCTGTAACATCGATATCAATTGCGATACCTGGAGCAATTGGGAAGATACTAAGAATTCGGTGGTGAGAATTATTATAAATAAACCAGGAGGATCAGAAATTTGCACGGGTGTGTTGGTAAATAACACAGCCGAAAATCAAAAACCCTATGTTTTATCGGCAGCACACTGTTATGACAAATGGAGCTATGCTGAAACATCGGTGTTTACATTTAATTACGAAAGTCCGTTTTGCAAACCGCTGGATGGCGACCCTTCCAATTCACTTTCCGGTTCGGTGATGAAGGCTCAGTACGACAGCCTTGATTTTGCTCTTGTACAACTGAACACGGTTCCTCCTCCTGAATACAGACCGTATTATGCAGGATGGAACAGATCTCCTGACGTTTCTGCATCATCGGTTAGTATTCACCATCCGCAGGGCGATATTAAAAAGCTTGCCAACGACAATGATGCTTCAGTGATTGCCACATTTGATACTCCCTATATAAAAAATGGTCATCTCAGAATATTAAAATGGGAGGGAGGAACCACCGAGCAGGGTTCATCAGGCGGCCCGTTGTTTGATCAGAATAAACTGGTAAAGGGAACTTTAACCGGCGGATCGGCTGTTTGCGGTAAATCGGTTGATGATTATTTTGCGAGGTTAGCACTTGCCTGGGATTATAAAAGCGATTCAACAAAACAATTGAAATATTGGCTCGATCCTTTAAAAACAAATCCTGTAACGCATCAGGGAAAACAGTTTTATTCCGAAGAGGATTTGTGTGGATCAGTAAACAATCTTGCTGATAACGATTCGTATGCGCTGGTTCCGGTCAGAAACGGAACCACATTTGCCGGATATTGGGGAGGCTCGAACAATGTTGGGATTACCGAAATAACCGAAAAATTCAAAACCAATGCAGATCTTCATTTAAAAGGAATATCATTGGGTGTGGGACGAATAAAAAATGCTATTAAAAGCCAAAACAGCGAAATTACCATCAAAATTTACAATGGTACTTCATTCCCCGATCAACTCATTTATTCGCAAATCGTGAATACATCCGCACTGGCCTCCGATGCCATGAATTATATTCCTTTTACGGAAGTTGTAAAACCCGGGACTGAATTTTTTGCCGGTTTCGAGATTTCAAATGTTTTTGCACCCGATTCTTTTGCCATTTATCAGTCGTTAAAAGCATCGAACTTTACGAATACATGTTTTATAAAGAAAAATAATCAATGGAATTCGTTTGTTAATATGAATGTTGAAAAGAAAACCATGACAAATATTATTGAACTGGTTGCCTGTAATATCAACGATTTTAATACCGATACCCCGAGGGTTGAAAATCCGTTAGATATTGTGGTGTTCCCGAATCCTGTAACTTCAACGTTTATTGTGGAAGCAGGTAAAGAAATTACAACACAGCAAATAAAGGTTTATAATGTTGAAGGGCGTTTGTGTACATGTAAAATCACCCCTGTCAGCGACCGTAAATTGAATGTGGATATGAGAGGCAATGTTTCGGGGATTTATTTTGTGCAGTACAACAGTGGCGCCAGCTTTACAACCAAAAAAATTTCATTTGTTCAGTGGTAATCAGCATTTCTTACCTCGTTAATTTCAGCAACCCATTGATGATTGTTAATGGGTGAGGAGGGTTCCCGGGAATGTAAAGATCGACTTTTACATCTTTCAGAATACTGCGTTCGAGTGCCGTGCTGTCGGCAAAAATACCGCCGCTGATTGCATCCACTCCGCACAGGATAAAAAGTTTTGGCGATGGAATGGCTTCCCAGGTAATTTTCAGCGCTTCGGCCATGTTTTCCGAAATGGGGCCGGTAACCACCACGCCGTCAGCATGTCGCGGCGAAGCCACAAATTCGATTCCATACCTGCCCATATCAAAATTGGCATTTCCGCAGGCATTCAGTTCGAGTTCACACGAATTATCGCCACCTGCCGAAACCTGCCGCAATTTCAGTGATTTGCCAAAAACTGTTTTAATTTTTGGGTCGATCAAAGTCTGGTCCAACTCAATATTTTTCTTCTCACCCTCACAAATGATAAGGTTTTCAAGCTTGTTGGTGCTGATTTTGTGGTCGTTCGTAAAAGTGATTTTATCCGGAAAACGAAAAGCACACTCGCCGCAGAAGTTGCATTTTGCAAGGTTGATTGTAACAGGATTTGCCGAAATGGCATTCAACGGACAGCAATTCAACAGTGCATTTTCATCCACTTTTACGGAACTGATTTCCGGCCGTCCGCGAAAAGGTGCCGGAACTTCAGCTTTTGTTGGATCAGGAATAAACTGTTTGCCGTTGTGTCTTATGATTTTTATTTCCTGTAGCATCTTTCGTTTTTTAAAGGTCGAATCCGCAGTAACTTAAATTGTAACTCTTGTTGTTGATCGGAAAGTCGGAAATTTCAAGGTTTCGCAACGAAAGTTCCAACGCTTTCCAGTTGTGAAACGATGGGTCCTTTATTTTGTAATAAACCAGTTCCCCGTTTTTGCCCGTCACAGCGGTGTGGCAAATCTCACCGCGCCAGCCTTCCACCAGCGAAACGGCCAGTCTTCCGGGTTTCAGCGCAATATCACTGACTGGTTTTGGAGAAGGATTGATAAATTCTTCGTTTTTCAATACTTCCCTGATCCAGAAAATGGATTGTTTTATTTCTTTCCGGCGAAGCAGAAAACGCGAGAAAACATCTCCATTTGGCAAAACTATCGGGGTGTATGGATGTTTTACAAATGCTTTGGAAGGGTGGCTTTTCCGAACATCGCGCGGAATATTCGCCATTCGTGCAACCATCCCGACTGCCCCGATTTTCCGCATTTGTTGCTCAGTAACTGTTCCAATATCATCAAAACGGTTTTCAACACTGGGCAAACGGTAGGTGAGGTGGGCCAGTTCAACAAATTGTTTTTCGTATTTATCGAGAGTTTGCAGAATCTGATTTTTGAGCTGATTTGTCAGCGGGTAGTGTGTTCCTCCTGTTCTGACCATTCCTTTTCCAAGCCGGTTTCCGCACCACGCCTGGGTTTGGTTGATGATTGCCGTGCGGAGAATACCAAAAATGCTGGCTCCGAGGTTGTAAGCCACATCGGTGCAAAGTGCAGAAATATCGGCCGTGTGCACGGCAATTCGCTCCAGTTCCAGCGCGATTGAGCGTTCAATATCAAGCTGGCTGGCTGTTTCAATGCCGGCAAGCGATTCCATTAAACCGGCAAATGCCAGGCTGTGACCAACCGTTGTATCTCCCGCAACCGATTCGGCAACAATATTTCGTTGCAGCAAAGTTTGTTTTTCTAATAAAATCTGTTCAACTCCGCGGTGTTGCCACCCCAACTGGATTTCGAGGTGCAAAACATTTTCGCCATTACAGATAAACCTGAAATGCCCGGGTTCAATAATTCCGGCGTGAACGGGGCCAACACCAACTTCGTGCAGTTCTTCGCTTTCGATGGAATAAAACGGGTAATCGTTAACTTTTAGTTTTGTGTCTGCCCGATTGTGAGCAAATCTGACGGGTTTCAACCACGGATGCCCGGGAAAACCAACACCAAAGTTTTCGTGAATTTCGCGCTCAAAAATATGAAGTGCATTGATTTGAGGTGTCAGTGATGCAAGTTCCTGTTTGGCACTTTTCGGTAAAAAATGAGAGAGAACAAATATCTTTTGAGTGGAATCGTTTGCAATGGCAGCTATAAATTTCAATCCTTCAACCTGAGGAAAGGCAAAATAAGTAACACAATGATTATCGTCAAGTGACAACAATTCAGTTATTTCTTTGCTGAAATCCATGTAATTTAAAACCGGGATCGAATCAGTTTCAATGGATTCGTAATTTTGAATGATACTATATTTATTATTTTCTGAAACCATGTCGCGTCAGTTTAAAAGTTGGATGGTTTGGTTGATCAGATCGGTCAAAATTGCGGGCGGATTAATTCCCATGTAAATTACCGCGAAAAACAGCACAAACTGCGAAACCGTTTCAAAGCGGTTGGCACAAACTGCGTCAGGTTTAAAATTCTCGGGCAGATCGGCAAAAAGCAGGTGCATGGTTTTTGAAATAATAAAATACATAATAATGGTCATCATGATCAGAACCGCAATGGCTGTGACAATGAATCCACCAGAAAAAAGCGCTTTGAAAATCATGAACTCGGTAATAAACAAACCCGATGGAGGAATGGCTGTCACAGAGATAATTCCCAATAAAAAGGCGAGCGCCCCGGTCGGATTTAACTTAAAGTAAGAACCGGTGTCTTTGATCCATCCGCTGTGAAAAAATGCCCGCACCTGTCCAAACTGAAAAAATAATCCACCTTTTATAAACGAATGAAAAACCAGGTGCAACAATGCCGCGTAATACCCTGCTTTTCCTGCAGAAATGGTAATTAAAATAAGTGCAACATGTTCCATGCTTGAAAAGGCAAACATTCTTTTGTATCGTTTAATTCTGAATAACTGAATGGTTGCCAGCGAAATGCTGATTAACCCGGTAACCAGTAAAACGTTTTGAGCCCATGAATTCAACTCTGTTTGATTGATGACTGTGTACACCCTGAAAATGGCAACGAAACCTCCGTTGATCATGGCGGTTGAAAAAATGGCATTCACAGGCGACGGTGCAACTGTTTTTGCATCGATTGTTCCGGCATAAAACGGGAAAACATTCAGCTTGGCGCTGTAACCGGTAAGTATCAAAACAAAGGCTGTTTTCAGGAAAAACGGGTCCATTTTCTGTGCGACTGACGCGAGATACGACACGGAAAGATTGGCGCCTTCGGGTGAAGTAGCCTGTGTCGCCAAAATCAGAATACCCAAAAATGCAATGGCAATACCCACCGACGAAAGAAAAAGATATTTCCAGGCAGCTTCGAGCGGCGTTTCGTACCGGTTGTGAAAAATCAGAAAGGTCATGCAAAGTGTGGTCGCTTCAATGCTGACCCACATCAACACAATATTTTCGGCAAAATAAACTGAGGAAAGCGCCGTGGCCAGAATAATCATAATTGCAGCAAAACGGGTTTCGCTTTTTTTGTCTTTTACATGCCTTTTGAAATAGAGATTGGAATGAAACAGCGTCGGGACCAGCAGAATGCTTAAAAGTGCATTCATAAGCACCGACAAGCTGTCGAACTGATAATAGACCGTATCGAAAGAACCCAGGTTTTTATAAGAATAAACAGTTAACAGACAATGAAGGGCCACAAATAGTGTGCTTCCGACTGCCATGATGATTCTGTTTGCAAACAGAAAAATCAGCAGGCTCAAAACAAATGCTATCCCGAAAAAAAGTAAAATCATAGTCTGTTAATCTTTTAACTGGCTCAGTTTACTTGCTGAAATTGTATCAAAAGTATCCTTCACCTTGTTCATAAAAACACCGATTACCAAAACTGCAATCAACACGTCTAACAAAACGGCCAGGCTCACCAGAAATGGCATTTCGCCACCAACGGCAAGTGACAGCAAAAAAGCGCCATTTTCAATAATCAGAAAACCTACGAGGTGACTGAAAATATTTTTATGGATGATAATGAAATACATTCCGCCAATCACGGTTGCCAGTGCAACGGTAAAAAAACGTAACTGAATCACTTCGTTGTTGATGGTGTAGCTCATCAGAAAACATCCGATCAGAACCGCTGAAATAATGATTAATGAATAAAAAACGGGCACTTTGCTTTCGTGGACTCTTTTTAGCTGGTTTTGATGGCGCAGCCGGTTCAGAAACCAGGGAATTATAATTGCCTTGACAATCAATGTTTCAAGCAGAATTACAATCAGGCCGAGAGGTTGAATATGAATGAGGTTGTTGAAAGTAATTCCAAAAAGCAAAATTCCCTGAATGGCAAGCAACCAGATAAAATTCGATACCCTTTCTGAAAGGAAAAAGTAAACGAGGGTTGCGGCAAACAAAACAATCAGTACAATAACCATATCAATTCATTAAAATTATTTTTCCGGTAATAATCAGTACCGACAGAAATCCAAGTATCGCAAGTGCCGTCAGAGAGATGATCCACTGCGCGTTTTTGGCCATTTTGTTTCTTGCCCTGAACGACTCAAAAACGCCAACCGAAATGGCAAAAAGAAATTCAACAACAAGAAAAATAACCAGTTGGGCAGCAAAATAATCTTGCATCGGCAGTACAAAATTAAAAATGAGTGCGCCGTAAACCGCAAACTTAAATCCGTTTGCAAACTGAATCAAAGCAAGATCGAACCCACTGTAATCGAGCACCATCACTTCGTGTACCATGGTCAGTTCGAGATGAGTTTTCGGGTCGTCAACGGGCAGGCGGCTGTTTTCGACCATGGCAATCCACAAAAAAATGTAAACCGCAAGCAGTGCGATGAGATACGACAGTTGCGATTCGATGTGCAGGTTGTTAAATAAATCGTAAAACGAAGTATGATTGGTAAGCAGCGCCATTGAGGCAATAACAATGAAAAATGCCGGCTCAACCAGAAGCGAATAAAAAGCTTCGCGGTTGGCGCCCATTCCTTCGAATCCGCTGCCGGTGTCCATCGCTGCTGCAATCATCATGAATTTTCCGAAAGCGAGTAAATACGCAAACAGCACAAAATCGCCCTCGAACGAAAAAATGGCCGGCTGATTTCCCAATGGAATGAACAGCAAAGCCATAAAAGCCGATGAAAAATAGATAACCGGCGCTGCCTGAAAGATCCAGCTTGTAGTTGTGCTGAAAACATTTCCTTTCCGGAAAAGCCTGATATTGTCGAAAAAAGGCTGAAATACCGAAGCTCCTTTTCGTCCGGCAATTCTGGCTTTCGTGAGTGCGATGACTCCCGGAAAAACCAGGCTTACCAATAATATCATCAACGGATTCAATGCCATTTCTCAGATCAGGTTTAATATCGTTAATAACAGGATCAGCGCCATGAAAACAATCGCATACAGCAAATAATGCTGAAGGTTTCCGGTTTGGAAGACCGCAATTTTTTCGAGGAACTGCAAAATCCTGCCGGTTGGTTTTGCCACCAGGTAATCTTCAAAAATATCGGTGGAATGTGATTCGAAAGCGCGTTGTTCCGGGAAAATCTCGTCTTTGGCAATCGGTTTGAAATGTTTGCGATTTCCGGTAATATATTTTGCCAGGTCGGCAATGTAATCGGCATACGAAGTTGATGTATATTGGTGAATGGCAGGTTTTGCCCCGCTGTAAGCGCAACCCCAGGTCGGCCCGGTTTCCACGGTTTTATTTTTTGCAAAGTATTTTCTGACGAGCCACAATCCAAAAATCAGCAAAACAAAAACACCCAGCGAAATAGAAATTTCTTGTAACGAAGGACTAATTTCAATGAGCGGTGAAATTTCAGGTGTAAAAACTGAGACAATTCCGGCGAGCGGTTTCAATACAAAAACGGGTAACAGGCCAATAAAAACAATGAAAAAGCCAAGCACGTATTTTGGAAAAAGCATTCCCGGTTTTACTTCGCGGGCATGTTCAGTTCTATTGCTTCGCGGATTTCCGAGAAAAATGATGCTGAAAACTTTGGTGAAACAATACAGCGCCAGCCCTCCGATTAAAACCAGCCCCACAATTCCGCCTAACAAAATGAGACTCAGCGATAAATCGCCGGTGTGGAGTTCCTTGAACATTCCCACATAAATCAGAAATTCGGAAATAAAACCGTTAAATGGCGGCAAACCCGAAATGGCAACCGATCCCAGTAAAAAGAAAAAGGCAGTTTGCGGCATTTTTTTTATCAGCCCTCCAAGTTGATCGATATTCCGGGTGTGAGTCTGACTGTAAATACTTCCGGCAGTGAAAAACAACAGCGATTTAAACAGAGCGTGGTTGAGAATGTGTAAAAACCCGCCGGCAAATCCTAAAACTGCCAGAGGTTGATTTCCGATGGCAAGACCGATAACCCCGACGCCGATTCCCATGCCGATAATTCCAATGTTTTCGATGCTGTGGTAAGCCAGCAGTTTTTTATAATCGTGTTGAACGATGGCAAGCGTAACACCCAGTATTCCTGAGATAAACGAAATGATGAGCAGGAAAAGTCCAATGTTGTACAAATCAGTATGAATGTATGTCAGCACCCTGACAATTCCGTAAATTCCCATTTTTATGATAACACCACTCATGATTCCTGATATGTGCGAAGGCGCGGCAGGGTGGGCGTGTGGCAGCCACGTGTGCAGCGGAATAAACCCCGCTTTGATGCCAAATCCTGCAAAAAACAACAGAAATAAAGGAAATACCGACGCTGTCTGGAAGTAAAGTTCCAGACTGTCGAAGCCAATTGGCAAGCCCGTTTTTATCGAAGCAATTAAAAATGCCACAACGATAAAAACAAAGGCAACATGCATTTGAATGATAAACTGAACCGCTGCTTTTACCGTTTGCTGCGCTTCGTTTTCAAAAAGAATCAGAATAAATGTGGCTAATGACATCACTTCCCACGCAATCAAAAAGCTGATTCCCTCGCGCAGTGTCAGCACAAACAACATCGATAAGTGCAGCAAAATAATGCTGAAATAGTGAAGGCCCAACTCAGTTTTTGTTTTTTTGTCGCGGTAGGGCTGCAAATATCCTTTTGAATAGATTAATCCCATGAGAACGATGAGATTGACCACCAGGATAAAAAAGGCGGAGATTTTATCGATTACCAGAAAGACCTCATTTCCCAGGAAAGTTCCAAAAAACATCTTGCAAATTTCTTCTGAAGAAAAAGCCTGCACTGCCAGATACCCCGAAAAAAAGGATAACAAAAGTTCTGCTGAAAGTGTAATCACAAATTGATGACGTTTGGGTATAATAAAAATACTCAAGAGGGTAAAAACGAATAAAAAAAGAATAAACGCCATTGGGTTTATTATTTCAGAATGCCCAAAATTACATTATTCTGTAAAAAACTGGGTGTCTCAAATTTCTTTTTTGAGAAAGGGCTGAAATTTCTACAAAGTTTAAAAATCAGGTGAAATTGTTGAAGTTGCCGGATTTACATTGAGGTAATATTGAAATTTAAATACCAACTGAAAAACATTCAACTGGCAAAACCTGTAATTTTGCAACTCATTTTAAAAACAGGTGAAAATGAACAGTGTTTTTAAACCTAAACTCTTCAGCGTTCTGAAAGAAGGTTATACCCGCAAAAAATTATCATCCGATTTAATGGCTGGATTAGTGGTTGGTATTGTGGCTTTACCGCTTGCCATTGCCTTTGCAGTTGCTTCCGGAGTCTCGCCTGATAAAGGTTTGATCACGGCTGTGGTTGCCGGATTATTAGTTTCAGTGTTGGGGGGCAGCCGTGTGCAGATTGCCGGACCAACCGGGGCGTTTATCGTGATTGTTTATGGGATAGTCGAAAAATATGGTATCGACGGATTGATTATTTCCACGGTTTTAGCCGGATTCCTGTTAATCATTTTCGGTTTGTTGCGCTTGGGAACTTTGCTGAAATATTTCCCTCACCCGCTTGTTGTGGGTTTCACCAGTGGTATTGCACTCGTAATTTTTTCAACCCAGGTTAAAGATGCCCTGGGTTTACAAATCGAAAAAGTCCCGTCGGAGTTTATTCATAAATGGAGTGCCTATTTCGGGAGTATATCAACTTTTAATATTTATGCTGTTGCAATAACCGCAGTTACTATTTTGTTAATCCTGTTTACCAAACGGATAACTGCAAAAGTTCCGGGTTCAATTATTGCCATTATTCTGGGTACGGCAGCGGTACAGATTTTTCAACTGCCAGTTAGTACCATCGAATCTTTTTTTGGTGAAATTCCCAATACTTTTCACCTTGAATTTCCCAAAATCAATTTTGAACAGATTGGCTATTATTTTGAGCCCGCTCTGACGATTGCTTTATTGGGTGCTATAGAATCTTTGCTTTCTGCGGTAGTGGCCGATGGTATGATTGGTGGCAATCATCGTTCAAATACCGAATTGATAGCGCAGGGAGTTGCCAATGTGGTGACGCCATTTTTTGGCGGAATTCCTGCCACCGGAGCCATTGCACGAACAGCCACCAATGTAAAAAACGGAGGTCGCACCCCGGTTGCGGGAATTATGCATGCAGTCACTTTGTTGCTGATTATGCTCTTTTTCGGGAAATGGGTAAAACTGATTCCCATGTCGGTTTTGGCCGGAATACTGATTGTGGTTGCCTACAATATGAGTGAGTGGCGCACTTTCCGGTCTATTCTGAAAGGATCGGTTTTCGATATTCTGGTTTTGCTTACCACTTTCTTCTTAACTGTGTTGGTAGATTTAACGGTTGCCATCGAAGTGGGTGTTGTACTTTCTGCCATCCTGTTTATGAAACGAATGGCTGATATGGGCAAAGTTATTCCGGAGCGGGTTGACTCGGATGTGATTGATGATTATTCCAAACTACCTCCTGAAATTGGTATTTACGAGATCAGCGGGCCGTTGTTTTTTGCCTCGGCCAAAGAATATTGCGAGGTGCTGAAATCGATGGGATACAAAAATAAGCTGATTATTATCCGGATGCGGCATGTTCCATTTGTGGATGCCACCGGTCTTCATAATTTTAAGGGAGCGTTGAAAATTCTGAAAGATTCAGGAACGGCAATTGTTTTGTCGGGCGTAAACGATGTGGTTTGTGAGGACCTGAAAAAATCGGGAATTCATGAAATGGTAGGAAAGGAGAATATTTTTCCGTCGTTTGATTTGGCGCTTGCCGCAGCCACAACAATGGCCGAAAACATGCGGAAGAAGAAAAAATCAGCGTAATTCCTGCTGCATCAAACCCGCTAATTGCTCAATCGTCATCGATTTTGCAATAATCTTTTTGTCTTTGTCGAGTACATAAACACCGGGTGTTTTGCGGGCATCGTATAAAATTTTGAATTGCGAAAGGTGGCGCTCGTCCCACACATTTATCCAATCGAAGAGTTTATGTTTTATCAGGAATTCGGTCCACTCTTCTTTTTTGTCCATCGAATAAATGGCAAAAACCTTCAGTCCTTTGTCTTTGTATTTCAGGTACACTTCATCGTGAAATTTTGGTACAAATTCTTTGCAATGCGAGCAACCGGGTTCGTAAATCAGCACAACGGTGATCGGGGCAACAATTTTGTGCAGGTTTACATATTCACCGTCGTAAGTTTCAAGCGATAAGTCGGGAGCAGTGTTGCCGATCAGGTTGTGCTCGGCAAACATCACATTTTCGCGTATTTTTTTCATCGACTCTTCGGTTGTCCAGAAAGCCTGTCCGCTTAAATAGTAAGTTTTGGCGATATCCACAAAAAGCGCATCCATTCCCATGATGTTGCTGTTGATACTGGTGTTCAGAAACCAGGAAGTGGCAAACTGAAAAATTCTTTTTTGAGGTTTCAACTCTTCGATAAACTGAAAAACCGGAACTTTTACCGAGTCATAATTGGGGTAAAGTACCTTGTTGAACCACGTTTCAAGTTTTGATTTATAAAAGGGAGTGTATAAGAGCCTTTCGTCGGTGTAGTCGAAATAATCCCAGAAATGCTTGTTCTGAAAATTGAACCGGGCAATTAACAACAGCGAATCGTTTTTCTGAACTTCTTCCGGCAAGGTTTTTATATCTAAAGCCGGAACATAATTCGCCAGTAAAAAGGCAGAATACATCGAATTCGGAAACTCCTCTTTTGTTTTCAGCCAATAGTTTTGCAACCGGGTGGTTAATGCGGCAATTTCGTTTCTGATTGCCTCTTTGTCTGCCGCCGGAGCTGCTTCCAGTTTTTTGTTGAGCGCGGCTCCCTGTGTCTGTAAATCTTTCAGGAAAACCGTGTATTCCTGGAACTTTTCTGTTTCGATGGCTCCTTTTATCAATGTTTCTGTATCGGAAAAAGAAGATTTGGACAACAAGAACTCCTGGTCGGCACCCAGCAAAAAGTCGAAATGATTTTTATCGTCGAGGTAAATTTTATAAAGACCCTGTGGCAGGAGCGTGTCGCCAGAAAAAATACCGTGTCCTTTTGCATCGAGGTTGATTGAATCCTTGGCATAAATATTTCCCAGGTAGTAGTTGGTCAGTTTGATTTTCCGGTTGGGAGCCGAATCTATTTTCAGTTCAATTTTATAACCTCCGGCAAAAGAAAAACCGAAAGTCAGAACGAGGAAAAAAATAGCAGCGTACTTCATTTTAAATGAGAAATTCAGGCTAAAATTATAATAATTTCAAAATAACCCTGTTTTTAATCTGAACGTTTCAGTTTTCTGAATCCGAATGTTTCAGTAATTTCGGGCAAACTAAAAAACACGATGCTTTCGGTCAACATTCCGGTTTATAATATTGAAGTGGGCGGACTGGTTCAGGAACTGGTTGCGCAATCAGCAACCCTGAAATACCCGGTCGAAATCCGTGTTTATGACGATGGATCTGTCGAATATATAAAGCAGCAAAACCGGAAAATCAGCAGTCTGCCGGGAGTTGTTTATACCGAACTGCAGAAAAACCTGGGGAGATCGGCCATCCGCAATAAAATGGGGCTTGAATCGGAATTTGAATACCTGCTTTTTATTGATGCTGATTCTGCCTTGGTCAAACCTGATTATCTGAGTAGTTTTCTTGAAAATGTGGATCAGAAAACAGTTTTGTGTGGTGGTACAACTTACAAAAAGGAGCCACCGAAAGAAAACAGTCAATATCTGCGCTGGTTTTACGGGACACACCGCGAAGCTATTACAGCTGCAGAACGCAATAATAAAAAGGGATTTATCATCACTTCCAATAATTTTCTGATTTCGAAAAAGGTTTTTGAAAAGATTCATTTCCGGGAAGATTTGAAAATGTACGGACATGAAGATACGCTGCTTGGGTACGACCTCCACCGGCAGGGAATTCAGATCAGGCACCTTGAAAATCCTGTTGAACATATCGGTTTGGAAGATGGGCCCGTTTTTCTCGACAAAACCCGTGTTGCGTTGAAAAGCCTGAAACTGATTACCACCCAGCTTTTACACGGCGACATTGAATTTTCCCGGCAGGTAAACTTTCTGAACCGCTACCAATCCATCAGAAAAGTAATTCCGGGATTTTTATTAAGATGGTTTTTCAGTCTGTTTCACAAACTACTGGAAAAACATTTAACAGGCAGAAACCCAAAATTATTCTGGTTCGATGTTTATAAACTGGCATACTATTCCACCCTCTGAAATAAAAAAGCCGGATGAAAATTCACCCGGCCCTTCGTTTTTTGTTTCTGTTTTATCTCATGGCCTT
>CAZXVT010000080.1:0-2455 GCA_964644015.1 uncultured Maribellus sp. | reverse complement strand
TACTTTTTCACATTGTAGCATTCAAGCATTGTAGCATTCAAGCATTGTTATTTACTGTAATTTGATTTCCCCATAACGGCTGTCGATTTTCACTTTTCCGCCGCCCGAACCCACGGTTCCGTTGAGTTGAATGCTTGTATTTTCTTTCATCCGGTTTCCTTTATAACGATCGGCCGGGTAATCAACTCCACAGTAGCTGCATTTTGCATCTAATGAATAACTGGCGCTGCCCAATCCCAGATTAATTTGTCCGTAAGAATTGGTGATGTTAATCGATTCAAAGTCAGGTGAAATATTATCGATTTTTATTCCACCGTAACCGGCACCGATGTATAGTTTTTTGCTCAGTTTGCCAACCCTGATTTGTGTGTATTTTGTGTCGGCATTCAGCGCCACCACTTCTCCGAAATTAAATTTATCGTATCTCGATTCGGTTTGAATATCGGCTGCTTTGTCGGCTTCAATATTCGAATATTTCGAGTTCAGCCGCAGGTTGCCAACAGTTCCCATTGACATATCGGAATAAGCCACTTCAATTTCCGTATTTCCCGATTCGTCGATGTTGCCTTTTCCGTAGGCCAGGTTGATGCGTGTGCTGATTCCTTTCAGCGAAACTGCTGTAATACTGCCATACTGCACATCGAAATCGCCTTTGCCGGTAAGCTGGCCCACCACCACATTTCCGTATTTGTTGGAAACTTCCAGGTTTCTGTCGGCTGGGACATTGATTTCGTAATCGATTTTAAACCGGTTGTTTCCCCTGAAATTGTTTTCGAATATTGTTTCAGCAGTTACCACCGAACCTGATTTGTTGATTTTTACATCGATGTTGTTGATGATTTCGGTGGCTTTGCTTTCGCTTGAAGCTTCCACAGTTACAAGTACATCGATGGTAATTGTCGAGGCATTGTCGTTTTTAAATTTCACTTCACCAAATTTATTGCTGATCCGCAGGGTTTCGATTCCCGCAGCCGGCCACGACTGGTTGAATTTCTTGGTTTTCTCTGCAGCCAGGGTTGAAAAACCTGCACAGAGGATGAAAATGAAAAGGATTGCGAATTTAAATGTTGTTTTCATGACTGGTTATTTTTTGTTGTTTAACTTCTTCTAATTTATTGACGATCATATTAATAATATCGAGTTTTGCCTTGTAGTATTCGAGCATGGCATTGATCACGCGTTCGTCGTTCGGATTGGCAGCCAGGTCGGCTTGCAGGGTTTTAAACCTGGCTTCAAATTCGGCCAGTTCCGTGTTCATGGCTTCCTGCTCGGTTGCCGAAATCAGTCCGTCCTCTTTCATATTGTTCCACTGGCTGAGCCCTGTGTTGATGGCCGTGTTGTAGTAAAATTCCACTTCGCCGTATTCCTGCGACACCGACGAAAGGGTAAAACCTGTGTTTTCGCCGTTTTCATTCAGACCATTTTTATTGGCCGGTGCGAAGTAGATGTAAGCCTGATTGGCAGCCAGCACCACAAAAATTACAATGGCAGCCACTTTCCAGACAATGCTGAAGTTCAGTTTCTTCCTTTTCGACTGGGTTTTGAGTTTTGCTTCAAACCGATCGAAATGCCCTTCTGCCGGCTCGAAATCGTTCAGTCCGTCCAGGTTTTCCCTGATCAGTTCTTCTATATAATCTTTTTCTTTCATGTCAGTTGTATGAATAAATTTCCTTGTCTTTTAACAGTTCTCTCAGTTTGTTCTTGGCCCTCAGAAATTGCGTGCGTGAGTTGGAATTGGTGATTCCCAAAATCTGGCTGATCTCCTCGTGGTCGTATCCTTCAATCAGGAAAAGACTCAAAACCACCCGGTATCCATCCGGAAGTTGCTGAATGGTGTTTTTGATGACTTCCACATTCACTTCCTTCATTTCCATCTGGTAGTCGGCGATCTGCGCTGTTTTGTCGTTTATCTCCTCCAACTTCAGTTTTTTCTTTTTCAAATGGTCCAAAGAACGGTTGATCACGATTCGTTTCAGCCAGGCCCCGAAACTCACTTCTCCGCGATAAGTATCGATGTTTCTGAAGGCATTCAGAAAAGCTTCCTGCATCACATCCTCTGCTTCGTCAGCCTGGTTAATCAACCTCATACAAACACTGTACATGGGTTTGTAATACAGTTTGTATAACCTGAACTGCGCTTTCTGATCTCCCTCCTTACATTGATCAATGATCTCCTGGTGAATATTTTCGTAAATCGGTTTCAATCTTATTTTTTGTTTCTGAATCAATGACGACAATAAATTTCCGATGTTGCAGTTGAGAACATTTTTTCTTTGTAACAACTAATTTAAAAATACACTACTGTCCGGTAAATTTTGGTGAGATTCCTCTCTCGTCTCAGACGAGATCGGAATGACAAGGCTTTTGCGGGATTTGCTGTTGGCGGGTGCTGGGTTTGAGGCTCTGCCTCAAACCCAGCACCCGCCAACTTTACATACTTAACTCATTGTCATTC
>CAZXVT010000079.1:0-19453 GCA_964644015.1 uncultured Maribellus sp. | reverse complement strand
ACATAAAATTGAGGAATATGAGCACCTGGTACTTAACGATAAAATAAGTTCTTTTGCAGCAGCCGGAAAATTACTGGAACAGTATGCAGAAATAAAACACATTTCTGAAGTCAGAAAAATTAATCATTAGAAAGTACAGGGGTATTACCTTTTGAAGTATCTTCAGGAAACCTTTCAATGAAAAGCTTGTTATTTTAGTCAAAAACATAAAATTATAGATAAAATGAATTACGATGTAATAATAATTGGAAGTGGTCCCGGTGGTTATGTTGCTGCAATCAGGGCAGCCCAGCTTGGTATGAAAGTGGCTGTTGTTGAAAAAGAAAGTCTTGGCGGTATCTGTCTGAACTGGGGTTGTATTCCAACAAAATCTTTACTGAAAAGTGCACAGGCTTATGAATATGCAAAACACGCTGCCGATTATGGTGTTGCTATTTCGGGCGAAGTAAAAGCCGATTTTACTGCCATGGTAAAACGCAGCCGTGATGTGGCTGACGGGATGAGCAAAGGAATTCAGTTTCTTTTTAAGAAAAACAAAGTCGAAACAATTGTGGGTTTTGGTAAACTGGCCGGTAAAAATTCGGTTGAAGTTTCAGATGAATCAGGAAAGAAAACCATTTACCAGGCAAAACATATTATCCTTGCAACTGGTGCCCGTTCTCGCGAATTGCCAAATCTTCCGCAGGACGGAAAGAAAATCATTGGTTACCGGAAAGCACTTTCGCTTGACAAACAACCTGAAAGTATGGTGGTGGTTGGTTCGGGTGCCATTGGAAGCGAGTTCGCGTATTTCTATCATTCAATCGGTACAAAAGTCACGCTGGTTGAATTTATGCCAACTTTGGTTCCCAACGAAGACGAGGAAGTTGCAAAACAGCTCGAACGTTCGTTTAAAAAACTGAAAATGGATGTTCTGGTAAGTTCGTCGGTTGAGAAAGTGGATATTTCTGGCGACAAATGTAAAGTGACTATCAAAACAAAAAAAGGCGAGGAAGTTGTGGAAGCCGATATTGTACTTTCGGCAGTCGGAATTACGCCCAATACAGAAGGAATCGGACTGGAGGAACTGAAAGTGCAAACCGAAAATGGCCGGGTAAAAACGGATGAATATTACAGGACAAATGTGGAAGGTGTTTATGCAATCGGTGATATTGTAGCCGGACCGGCACTTGCACATGTTGCATCTGCCGAAGGTATAATCTGTATCGAAAAAATTGCCGGATTGAATCCTGAACCACTGAATTATAGTAATATTCCGGGTTGTACTTACACAAGTCCCGAAATTTCATCGGTGGGTTTTACCGAAGCGAAGGCTAAAGAAGCGGGTTATGAAGTTAAAGTGGGCAAATTCCCTTATTCAGCCAGTGGTAAGGCAAGTGCTGCCGGACAGAAAGAGGGTTTTGTTAAACTTATTTTTGATGCAAAATATGGCGAATTGTTAGGTGCACACATGATTGGTGGCAATGTAACTGAAATGATTGCTGAAATGGTGGTTGCACGTAAACTTGAAATTACGGGTCATGAATTATTAAAAACCATTCACCCGCATCCAACCATGAGTGAAGCAATTATGGAAGCTGCTGCAGCCGCTTACGATGAGGTGATACATATTTAAAATATACGATTATAGTCAAAGAAACCCGGCAGATTCTGCCGGGTTTCTTTTTGTTAAAAATTGAACAAGAGACCAATAAATTCAAATAGTTTCAATTTGTTGAAAATCAGACATAATGTTTTGATGTTACTTTTTTAGTTTTATTTTTACACCATGTTTACAGCTACAGAATTTTGTCATTTATGAAAAATAAACTGATTATTCATTAAAAAAAGAATCAATGAAGAAACTAATTGTTTTTGCAGCAATGCTGCTATTGGTGGACCTGACTTATGGAGGCGGTTTGTTAACCAATACAAACCAGAGTGCTCAGTATATACGAATGATGTCGAGAAGTGCATCGAGAGATATTGATGCAGTCTATTTTAACCCGGCCGGATTGTCGTTAATGCAGGATGGCTGGCATTTTGCTGTTTATAACCAGACTATTTTTCAGGATAAGAATGTTTATAGCGGATTTCCGCTCCTGAATGATGGTGACTATCTTGGAAAAGTGTCGGTTCCGGCATTTCCCACTGCTTTTGCAGTTTACAAAAAAGAAAACTGGGCATTCTCATTCGGTTTTGGTCCGAATGGCGGTGGCGGTTCTGCCGATTTCGATGAGGGTTTACCTTCATTTGAAATCCCGATCTCCAAAGTTGTCCCCGGCTTATCCGGTTTAACACAGATTAGTCCGGCAATGGATGTAAATGGCTACAATGCAGATCTTTCTTTTAGTGGAAGTTCTGTTTTCTGGGGATTTCAATTGGGTGCCACTTATGAAATAAATGAAGCAATCTCGGTTTACGGTGGTGTACGTTATATGCCTTCAAAAAATGTTTACGAAGGAAGTATCAGGGATGTACAATTACAGGTGGGTGAAAGCTGGTTTCCGGCCCCGGTTTGGCTTAGCCAGACAGCAGGTGTGATAAGTGGTTATGCCACACAGGCCTCTACTGGTGCAACAACCATGTATGGAGCTGCAACCAGTATGCAGCCAATTATTGACGGTGGCGGCGGATCATTTACTTTGGCTCAGCTTCAGGGTGCTGGTTTTATTTCAGCGCAACAACAGGCTCAGTTGGAAGGTGGTTTGATGCTGATGGGATTTACACAGGAACAAATCAATGCAATGCCTGCATCTACTGTTCAGGGAAGTTATACTGCTGCAGGAAATCAGCTTACTGCAACTGCAGCAACACTAAATGGTACTGCAGGAAAACTGAACGCAACTTCTCCAATGCTTGAAGATAAAGAAGTTAAAACAGAACAAACCGGTGCGGGTTTTACTCCAATTATCGGCGTAAATATTAACCTTTCCGAAGATTTGAATATTGGTATTAAATACGAGCACACAACTTATATGACATTAACCAATGATACAGAAGTGGATGATTTGGGTTTGTTCCCAGATGGAGCTAAAACAGCCAGTGATGTTCCTGCCATTTTAAGTGTGGGTGTTGGTTATAAAGGTTTGGATTGGCTAGAAGCACAATTATCTTACACTGGCTATTTCAACAAAGGAGTTAGCTGGGGTGGTAATACCCGGGATATGGCAATTTGGAAAAGTTCCGATCCGTCAAAAATACGGGCCCGTGAAATTGAAAAGATGGGATACGAACTGGGATTAGGTTTGCAGTTCAATCTTACTGAAAATTTTGCAGTGAGCGTTGGTGGTCTGGTTGGTGATATGGGTGTTGCCGAAAGCTATCAGAGCGATTTCAGCTACAGCAATCCATCAACCACTGTGGGTGCTGGTATTATGTGGAAATTGAGTGAAAGATTGACACTTGACGCCGGTTTCTCGGATACTTTCTACAAAGACCAGACTGTTACTTTTACCGGCGATCCTGATTTAGGTGAAAATTTCTCGTATAAAGATACTTATGGCAAAACAACCTTTGATTTCGCGATTGGTATTTCTTACAGTATTTTTTAAGAAACTTCGTTTAATATGAAATATGAAAGCTGCTCAACCGGGCAGCTTTTATATTTTCCAACGGAAGGATTTGGCATCAACAGCCCTTTGTGTGGCAAGAATTCCATCAAGGTGGTCGTATTCATGTTGGATCAGTTCCGATAAATCGCCCGACAAATGCCAGGTTTGTTTCTCAAAATTCAAATCAGAAAATGTCAGTGTCAGCGATTGGTGGCGCATAACTTTTACAAGCAAGTTTGGAAAACTCATACAATCGTCCCAGATTTCGAATTTCTCTTCGCTTAAATCTGATAATTCTGGATTCAACATTGCCTCAGGTTTATCAATGTTCAGACAAATTATTCTTTTCATCAGTCCAATTTGCGGGGCGGCAATTGCTCTTCCACTGCCATATTTATTTCTGAAGTCAATTACAGTATCAAAAAGCAATTCAATCTGTGGCAACAAACCGTTTATTTCATTTTTTAAAACCGGTTCCGATTTTTCGTACAAACGCGGATCGCCCAATAGAATAATGTCTTTTACTGCCATATTTCAGTTTAAATCGAAAATCTTGTTGTAAACCGTGCCGTCTGTTAGTTTGGTTGTCAATACAAATTCTTTAATTCCTTCAGCTTTTAAAGGCGAAAGATCAAAACGGAATTCGCGGGTAAAAAAGGCTTCACACATATCTCCGTTGGCATTGTGCCTGATTTCGAAAACAGGAACCGACGAGCTTCCCGGAATCCACGGATGCATTCTTGCCAGGTCGATGGTATGTTGTTTACAACCACCGCTGTAGGAAATCTTGATTTGCAGGCAATCTTCGTCAACAAAAGCCTCGTGCAAATAAACAGGGTCACGGGCGAGGCTGTCGTAGTTACTGAAGTACAAATCAACATAAGAAGCGCAGTTCAGTTCTTCAATAAAAACCACCTCCGCAGGAATTCCGCGGTCGCAGGAGGACACCGTAGTTGAAAGTTCAACGTATTCAACATGAACGCGCTGACCCTGGGCAAACGTAAATCCATCGGGATAATATAGTGGCAGAATGCGGTTTCCATTGTCGAGTTCAATTACAAAACCACAGTTTCCTGAACCAGCGTAATCGATTACCATTCCGGTATCGTCAAGTTTGATTTCATCGTCGGAGTTATTGCACGATGCTAGTGCCAGCACAATAACTGTCAGTAAAAACAGGTGAATAAATTGTTTCATGGCGCAAATTGAAGTTTAATACTTAAACGTAAAAAACTCAGTAATATTCTGTTTGTCAGAATAAAAATATCAGTTGGAAACAGGCTGTTTTACTTCGCCGATAAATAAAATAGCGCCTGTATCTTTTTCGGTAATGGCAAACATAAACGGCTTGTTGACATAAAACGGAATGTAGCTTTTTCCCGGGCCGGCTGATGTAAGTTCGATGACGACAACAGTCACCGCAGCAGCTTCGGTCCCTTCTTCTTTTACTTCAATAAACGATTTGTGTTTTACATAGTCGATTTTCAGTCCACCACCTTTATTAATTCCCCTGAAATCGGCAGCGCCCGTAAAAGCAACTCCCATCCCCATTTCTGTCAAAACATCATTCAGTGTTTTTTCATATTCGAATTTGAATTTCGGAAACTGAATTTGAAGATCTTTTGTCAATTGAAAAGCTTTCTGCCATTTTTTCCAGTTTTCGGTATTTAGCTGATTGATTATATCTTTTGTGGTTTTTCCGTTTTCCGGAAGAAACACCAGCATGTTGTAATTTCCGTTGCCATACGGCATTTTAATGGCTGAAAACAGACTGTTTGACGTATATTCCAAAGTATCTGTTTTGCACATCATTTCCACCCGGATTCTATTTTCATTGTCAAGGTAAAAATCCTGTTCAATGGTGCTTTTTTCATTAAATTCTTTTTGCCAGATTCCTTTAAAATAAATGGCGTTTAAAAGAAACATCACGTGGGTGGGTGAAATTTCATTGATGATACTCTCAATTTTATCGTGGGTTTTTTCGGCTACCCAGCCATTTATGGTAGCTAAAGCTTCGCCGGTTGCATTAAAATCAAGCGGTGAAACTTCAGCATCATAATATTCCTTGTTTAGCGAAACGAAATTTTTCTCCACATCAAAATTATCCCGGTAATAAATGGCATTGGCAATTTCGAGAATAACTTTACTGTCCAACGATTTCAGCGCATTAACCAGTGTTTTGTAGGATGCATTGATTTCATCCGCAGTCAGTCCGTGCTTTTTCAGCGTTTTTTCCATCGCTGTTTTTGTTTCGCCTTCAGCGCCGTTGTAGGTCATTGCCAGTGCCAGCGCAACACTCAGGGGCGAAATCATGATGTTTTCAGCTTCTGTTTCTGAAGCCGTGATTTTTTGAAACAGTTCAAGCCCGAACTGATTGTCAGCTTCAACCACCTGTATCGATTTTTCATCAAGTTTGATGGTTTTTATTTCTTCAATATTTTCATCCTGCTGCTGACAGGCACTGACAAAACAGGTTGCAGCGAAAACGGCAATCAGCAAACGTATCTTCATGACTGATGAATTAAGTATTATTCTGAAATGACGGATTTTGACTGAAAATGGTTGCTTTTGAAAATAATATTTATCGACGCAACCAAACAGTTTTATGTTTCATCTATCAGTTGTCCGGAAATGAAAACAGGCAGTTTTTCGGGGAGAGATTCGGTTACAATAAACATTAAATTTGAGCGGACATTGCAAAACTGAATTTGGAAGAAATTAGAAATATCGTTGAACAATGTGTATCAGGTAATGTTCGTGCGCAGGAAACATTGTACCGCATGCTCGCTCCAAAAATGTTCGGGGTGTGTCTTCGTTATTCGAAAGACGTTACCGAAGCCGAAGATAATTTGCAGGAGGGTTTTGTGAAGGTATTCACATACCTCAAAAATTTCAGGCACGAAGGTTCTTTGGAAGGTTGGGTCAGAAAAATTATGGTGAATGTTTCGCTCGAAAAATTCAGAAAGCAACAGATAATGTATCCTGTTGATGACATGAAAGCATTTGAAGGCAGACATTTCCAAGAAGATATTATTGAAAAAATATCGGCCGATGAACTCGTTGCCCTGATCAGGGAACTGCCGCCACGATACAGAATGGTTTTTAACCTGTATGTAATGGAAGGGATGAACCACAAAGAAATTGGTGAAGCAATGCAGATTACCGAAGGAACTTCGAAATCGAATCTCGCTCGTGCGAGAGAGATTTTAAAACAAAAAGTAACTAGTTTATACGGAGAAAATGATTTAGCCAGGAATTTTTCGGCCTGAAACCAGGAACAAAAAGAGAGAAAGATGAAGGAAACAAAAAATACAGACGAACAGATACGGGCAATACTCGAAAACTATTCGGTTACGCCGCCGCCACATGTCTGGCAGCAGGTTCAGCAGCAACTGGCCGCGCAGAATAGGCGTACCCGCATAATCTGGTTCAGGGTGGCAGCCGTTGCCGCTGTTGTTGTGTTTGCATTTATGGCTGGCTGGTATTTTAACGATAACACTGAGAAAAGCCTTGTAACAGGTGTAAATACTGAAATTGATAACAAAACAGAACAACAGAATAACAGCATTTTAACAGAACCATCGGTAATTGCTGGAACAAAGGAAATTTCGGAAGTTAAATCAGTTACTGCCGAAAGAATTGAGAAAACGGGAAACAGAAAAATAACTGCCACAAAGCATGAAAACATTGCCTCTGCTGAAATGCAGATAAGAAACGAAATGATTTACGAGAAAATTGGCTACAGAAATATTCGCCTCGAACCCAAACAAGCGGAACTTGTTCTGGCGGAAAATAAAAAGGAAGATGAACTCTCGGAAGCCGATTTGTTGGTGATTGCGGCCAATCTTGAAATAGAGCAGGCAAAGAAAAGGGAAACAGATAATAAATGGAAAATGGGGATGTTTCTTTCGCCGGGCTATTCTTCGTTTTCAGCCAGTTATGCGGATGAGTACTCAAATAACATGACTTATTCAGGCAGCGAGGGCAATTCAAACGTGGGCGGAGGATTTTCTGTGCAGTACAAAACCGGTAAACGCTGGGCTGTTGAAAGCGGAGTTTATTATGCACAAAACGGTCAGAAATCAGAAAACTCTTTAAATCTTTTCGCCAATAAAGGCGAAGCCGATTATATGTTTTCGCCGGGAAGTACAGATAAATATTTTGCGAATAATGTGAGAATCGAAAACGGAAATATGGCCATGAACAGTTATGCCGGGGTGATTCAATTCACGTCAACACCCAAAGGTGCTGAGCTTTCGGGTGATTTTGAAAGCTCGCTGAATGGCTCCACCGACCTGATGGTTCCAAACGGGGAATTTTCACAGGTTTTCGAATTTGTTGAAATTCCGCTTTTGGTGCGTTATCAATTAATTGATTCGCGTGTCGGAATTGAGTTGATTACCGGGTTGAATACTTCGATGGTGGTGGGAAACAATGCGTATATCGATAATCAGTATGGGATGCAGAATGTTGGTAAAACTGTCGATATCAATACATTTAACATAGCCGGAACTGCTGGTTTGGGAGCCAGTTACGATTTATCAAAACATTTCTCCCTGGCTTTGGAACCCCGTTTCAGTTACTATTTGAATTCAATCAATAAAAACCCCGATGTAGATTTCAGACCCTACAGACTGGGTGTTTTTGCAGGTATGACCTATACTTTCTGAAAGTATATTTTAAGTTTTGCCCTGACCGGTTTCTGATCTTCAGAAGCCGGTTTTTTTATCAGCGGATTGTGTTTCCGAAAAACACCGAATTGATAAAAAGTTTGTTGGTTGCCAGCCAAAATCCCCTGAAAACCATGTCCTCATGATAACTGATAACTTTTCCCTTACCAAAAGTCTCAACAGTAACAACAGGTGCATTTTTGATCCGATCCAGATTTTTATCAGAAACAAAACCGCTTAAATATGGATTTTCGGAAAATGTAACAGGTTCCGCAAATTTTACATTCAGTTTTTCAGCTACCGAAGTTCCTTCTTTGAAAACTGGCAATTCACGGTTTTGGTATCCGTAGCAAAGCGGGTGAGTTAAATCGATATCAGCCTGAAAAATGGCGCCGCTGATGTCATTCAGGTTTCTTTCTTTTTGACGCTCACTGTACAAATTGTATTGCAAAGAATCGGGTGTCACCTGTTTCTTGAATTTTATTTTACTCAGATCATTTTTTGTGGTCCAGTTGGTTGCGCTTGTGTTTACCACTAATATTCCGCCAGCCTGCACCCATGATTTTATTTTTTGTGCCGGTTCGCCCGTCAGGTCAGGGTAAATGCCACCTGGCATTATAATTACATTGTACCTGTTAAGTTCTGTTGTTGCAATGGTATTGCCGTCTGTCAGGCAAAGCGGTATTTTGTAACGCTGGTCAAAAAGATGCCAGATTTCACCGGCGTCAAGGCTGTTTACTCCATTTCCTGTGAGCATCAAAGTTTCGGGTTTATTTAACCTGATGAAACTGTTGCTTCCGAGATCAATCCCTGATTTTGTGAGCGATGTTTCAACGCCATAAAATATGATACCGGTTTTTACAGCAATATCGTTGATCAAAGCGTGAATCTGGGTTCGGGAAAACGGTTGGTCAAAAACAGGAACAAGAATCGTTCCCGGCGAAAATTCCTCTTTATTTCCTTCAATTTCAAAAAAGAACGACTCGCCTGCAACTTTTGTAATCAGCCCGGCATTTTGCAATTGAAACAAAGCAGTGGGTGCTGAATATTCATTCCATCTGAAAAGAAATGCAATGCTGTTTTCTCCCGATTTTACCAAACCGGCAGGTTTTGAGGAAGTATCAAATTTTTCGCCTGTTGCGATACTATTTGCACCTTCAATTTTGGTAAACGGAATATCGTAAGCAAAAGGCATTGTCCAGGTTGAAACATCGTAAAAAGTTGTATCGGCAAAACTGGTGGCTGTTTCAAATATTGTTTTAATCAGCCTGTATTGTTTCTGCTGCATGGGTACAAAAAAACTACTTCCGGGTTTGAATGTTTTTCCGTCAACTGAAAATTCCCTGGTAATCTGAAGAACATCAACCTGGTGACGGGAAAGCAATTCGGCAAAATAAAAAGTTTTTATCCGATCATTTTCATGGCCAAAAATGTACCCTTTCGTGGCATCCTGTTTTGCTGTTTTCAATGCATCAGTATAAAAACCTTTCTGGTATTCCAGTAATTTGTTTTTCATATTTAGCGCCGCTTCGAGGGTTGAAAGAGAGACGGTAAACTGGTTTCTGATGCCGTATGAAAGTTTGCGCAATCCGTTTGCTGTTTCCCTGATCCGGCCACGGAACCCGGCCTGTTCAAACAGAATTCCCACGCTGCCGTTCACATCGGGATACGAAGAACCTTTGCCAAAATAGAAATCATCAAACTGTTCCTCAGAAAAATAGGATGCGCCTGTTTTATCTAAAAACCGGGCATGGTAAGTGGCGATTTCGCTTGTGAGAGTATAATTTTCTTCGGGTGTCAGCGGGTTGTTTCTTTTGGCTACACCGGGCTGAAAAAAGAATGTTGAATTTGCGTCCATTTCATGATGATCGGTAACAATATTGGGTTTCCATTCATGAAAATTTTCAACCCTGCCGCGGCTTTCAGGATGTACAAGCGGTAAGTAATCGCGGTTCAGGTCAAACCAGTAATGATTCGACCTTCCCCCGGGCCACATTTCCCTGAATTGACGTGAATCCGGTTTTCCGTTTGCAGTAATACTCTGGTTCATGTTTGCCCAGGTGCTGTGGCGTGTAAAACCATCGGGGTTTAAACACGGATCAACCAGAATGATGGTTTGATTCAGCAATTTATCCATTTTTTCACCCTGTGCCGCGGCTAAGTAATAAGCTGTAATTACCGCCGAATTGGTGGCACTCGATTCGTTTCCATGAACTCCGTAACCTAAAGTAACAACCAGCGGTACTTTATCAGGTTCGATTGTACTTCCCGGCTCGCTGAAATTAAAATGAAGTTTTTTCAATTCCTCCAGATTTTTCATGTTTCCTTCAGCGCTGAAAATCAAATGCACCAATGGCCGGTTTTCATAGGTTCTGGCATATTCAGCGAGAATTGCCCTTTCAGAAAGTCTGTCTATTTCATTCAGATAACTTAAAACCTGGTCGTAAGTAAGATGCCATTCACCCATCTGCATTTTAAAATAAGCTTCAGGCGTGGGTATGTTTTTATTGTATGTAATATCCTGTGGCAGGTAATAATTCATACTTTCCTGTGAAAAAGACATTTGCGCGAAAAAAACAAGAACAAAAAGTGTAATTATTTTTGACATCTTTTTACTGTTTATAAGTTCTGTTATTGTAAATCCAATGTTTCCGAAGATTGGAAAAAAAACGAAACGAACAAAAAAATCGATAACCGATTTAACACGAATTCTCTAATTAATGATTTTCTTTGTGTAATTGTTACTAAACTGTTTGAAACCAACTCATCCATACGTATTTCTATTTCTTGTGGTATTGTTATTATCATTTAACAACCTTTCAGCACAAAAAGCCGGAGAAATCAAGATAAACAGGTCGTTTTCCAATCAGCCTTTAACCGATTTTTTTGTAGTTCTTGAAAAAGAATACGGAATGAAAGTATTTTATAAGGAAAGCTGGATTGCGTCGTCCAAAATTAATGCTCAATTTGATGAAACTCCTCTTGCTCAGGCTCTAAACAGTGTTTTATCTGAAAATAGCCTTGCGTGGCGATTTTTTCAGGATGATGCTATCCTGATTTATAAAAAGGAGTTTGAAACGCAGGAGAAAAGCTCAAATTCGGATCTATTCAAAGTAATCGGGAATCCGATCAATATTGGAAGATTTAAAACAGCAAAATTAACCGGTCGGGTAACTGATGGTGCTACCGGTGAGCCGTTGCCCGGAGCTGTGGTACTCGACCCCAAAACACAAAAGGGAACCTCAACCAATTCTTCGGGACAGTTTGAAATTGAGTTGCCAACTGGCGATTATCAACTCCAGTTTTCATTTATAGGTTTTGAAAACACTTTTGCCAATATTAAATTGATAGAGGATGGAGAAGCTGATTTTCAGATTTTTGAAGAATCGCATAATATTGGTGAGGTAACTGTATTGGGTTTGCAGAATGATTTACCACGTGCCCAAATGAGCATTGTACAAATGACTTCGGCTGAAATTAAAAACCTGCCGGCTTTGATGGGCGAGGTTGATGTTTTAAAAGGAATGACGATGCGTGCCGGCGTTCAGATGGTTAGTGAACTTTCGCCGGGGTACAATGTGCGGGGAGGAAATTCAGACCAAAACCTTTTGCTGGTAGATGGTGCTCCGGTTTTTAATGCTTCGCACCTGTTTGGATTTTTGTCGCTGATTAACCCTGACGTGGTTAGCGATGTGCGTTTGTTTAAAGGTGGAATACCATTACAATTTGGTGAACGAACATCGTCGGTGATGGAAGTTGATTTTAAAGAGGGAAACACCAGCAATGTCAGAATTTACGGCGGAATCGGGCTGATTAACTCGCGACTTGCGCTGGAAGGGCCAATAACCAAAAATAAAAAAATCACATTTGTGGCTGGTGGTCGCAGTTCTTACACCGACTGGATTCTGAAGAAAATTCCGGATGTAAACATATCGCAAAGCGTGGCCCGTTTTTATGATGTAACCGGAAAAGTTACCTGGAAATTTGATGCTCATAACAAACTCAGTATTATGGGTTACATCAGTAACGACGAGTATAGTACGAGCATTCAGAGTGTTAATAAATATGGCAGCATTCTCGGAAATCTTGATTTGAATTCGAAATTTTCAGAATCACTTTTTGGCGAATTGAATTTATCACACAGTCAATACAGTTATCAGCTTTCCGATTTTGCCAACAATAGCCCGCTCGAAGCTTATTACCTTCGAAACAGTTTGAAATACACTTCGGCAGGATATAACTTTAAGTGGCATATTACACCCCGCCACATTGCTGATATCGGTTTTAAAGCTGTTTTCAGCGAGGTGAGTCCCGGTGAAATTGCCCCAATACAAAACCCGACTTTGATTAATTACCAGAAACTTGACAACGAGAATTTATTGGAATGGGCTGTTTACGCAGGAGATGAATTTGAGGTTCTTCCCAATTTTTCGGTTTCTGCCGGATTTCGATATTCCTGGGCAGGAAATATCGGCCAACAGGTGGTTTATTTGTACGAGACTGACAAACCACTCGACCAGGCAAATGTCACCGACTCGCTTGTGTTTGAAAGTAACGGGATTTCGGCTAAATATGCTGGTTTCGAACCCAGAATGATGTTTCGTTTTGATATTAATGATAATAACACCCTGAAATTTAATTATCAACGGGTGAGGCAAAATATTTTTCAGTTTAGCAATTCGGCAGTAATTTCTCCGGCAGAAACCTGGAAAAGCATCGATTATTACCTGAAACCATTAATCAGCGACCAGGTGGCCTTTGTGTATGAAAATAAATCACTTGTCAAAAGCACTGCATTGGCGGCTGAATTGTATTTCAAATATCTTCAGAATCTGATTGAATATAAAAATGGTGTCCAACTTTTAATGAACGAAAATATTGAAACAGCGCTTATCCCGACAGTTGGCTACTCTGCTGGTATAGAACTTAGTGCCACAAAAAGTTTCGGAAGACTGACCGGTTATGCAGGGTATGTATTTTCGGTTACACGACAAAAAAATACGAGCCGCTTTCCGGAAGAAAATCTTTGGAATGGAGAGTACTACAAAAGTTTGTACGACAGACCGCACGATCTCACAACAACAATGACTTACAACATCAGCCGGCGTTGGCGTTTTTCTGCCAATTTTGTTTTTATTTCGGGGCGCCCGGTAACATTGCCTGAAATAAAATATGAATTTGCCGGCAAACAATTGGTCTATTATTCTGAACGAAATAAATACAGAATGCCACCTTATCATCGTGCCGATGTTTCCATTACTTTCGACGAAAACCTGCGCAAAAAAAGAATGTGGAAGGGAAGCTGGACACTGTCGGTTTATAACCTGTACGGACGTAAAAACCCTTATTCGGTTTATTACAAAAAATCGGTACCCACCGAAGAAAACAATTTCAGATCATACTCGCTATACAAACTTTCGGTTATCGGAATTCCGGTGCCTTCGTTAACCTATAATTTTAAATTTTAACATGAACCGGCAGTTGAAATATTGTATTTTACTTTTCGCAATACTGCTAAGTTGCGAGCAAATCTATACACCTGATATTGATGAGACTGGTGGTGCTATTGTTGTGGATGCACGTATTGTATCGGGAAGCACAGGAAATTATGTTATTCTTTACAAATCAATAGGTTATAATAATGAAAGCCGGATTTATCCACCGGTTACAGGTGCTTCGGTGTCGATTATTTCAGATTCAGGAGAAGAACAGAAACTGACTGAATATACACCCGGCAGATTTCCGGCTGATGTCAGGTTAAATTCTGAAAATCAATACAAATTGAAAATTTTGTATGAGGGAAATGTTTACGAATCGTCTTATGAACCAGTCCCGACAATTCCTTCAATCGATACTGTTTATGGCGAGGGTGGGACAAAACTTATTGCACCGGAAGGAAGCAACAATGTGGATGATTTTTTAGAAACAGTTGGGGTGCAATTGTATTCCGATATTATAGACCAGGATGATTTGCCCTATTTCAGGTTTACAGCGCGTTTGGTAATGCAATACACCTACACGGTATTAATCCCGTCACCTTCTGGTGCAATGGAATTGACCACTTATGCATGGAATTCTTATACTCCCGGAGATACATACAACATTGCATCACCTGACAGATTTACTTCAAACAACAGTATTTTAAGGCATCCGCTTTATTTTCTTGTAAAGCGACCTTATATCGAGAAGAAAACTTTTATGGAAAACGGGCCATATTTTGATGGATGGATTCTGATTATTAATCAACATCGTTTGTCGAAACCCGCTTTTGATTTTTACGACGATTTGAATAAACAGCTTGAGGCAAACGGAAAAATGTTTGATCCGATGTATGTTCAGGCCCGCAATAATCTGAAATGTACAAGTAATTCCAATGAAGTAATACTTGGTAATTTCGAGATTTCGACAGTATCCGAAGCCCGGTATTTTGTGATTTTCTTATCTGAAAAAGAGGGATACCTGGTCAGACGGATCCCCTATTTTTATGAAATTTCACAGTCGGGCGAATCACTTTATTACCAACCTGAGTTTTGGGAAACGACCAGAAGAGAATATCCTGAGGAATGAAAGACCGACTGAAAATATTAATGCTGGTTTGGCTGGTTTTTACAGGCTTTTCAATATTTGCTTCAGGCAGCGATGAAAAAAATCCTTTGCTTTTTACCGACCGCGGATTTTGTGTCTCGGGCGATACTGTCAGTTTAATGTTGAAACTTCCGGCGGCCACGGTAAAAGAAGGATTGGTCGTAAGATTTCAACTCGAATCCATCAATGGGAATATAATTGAAAGTGTTGCTGTTGTCAGCAGTGAAGGTTGGGCGAATGGATATCTGCCGATAGCTGATTCGCTGGGTTCGGGACAATATTTTATTACAGCATTCCTGTTGAATAAAGGAAATTCTTATGTTGCACCCCTCACAAAGTCATTGTTGGTTTATAATCGTTTCGAAGATGAAATTTCAGAATTGAATATTATTAAGGGAGAGCAAATTGTTCCGGTTAATTCAGATGGTGTTTTAAGAATTATTCCTGGCAAGGAAGTCTATAAAACCCGAGAAGAAGTTACTGTGAATTTCGATTTGCCTGAAGGTTTTAATTTATCGGAAGCTGTTATTAAAGCTGCTCTTGTTGACCCGCTTGAAAAGCTGACCAATAATTATCATTTTGAATACAGTGTTTCAGGTTTGCCTGAAGCTGGTTTTGTTGAAAGAAACGGATTTTTGTTAAGTGGAAAGGTAAGCGATATTGCCGGTAAACTTCAGCCCGGTGTTTTGGTTGTGATTTCATTGCCTGCTTCAGAAGCATATTTCGATTATTGTGTGACCGATAGTACTGGTGCTTTTCATTTTTTTCTGAAGAATGCTTTTGGTGCAACCGATGCTGTATTCCAGGTTTTTTCAAACTCTGAGAAAAAATATCAGCTCTGGCTTGAAAATGGTGCTTTGCAAAGACTCGGTAAGCGGGAAGCCGAACAAATTGTGCTGACACCTGAACAATCGGGTTTTATTAAAAATACGTTGAACAGTAGTTTTGCCCGCCATGTGTTTTATCCGGTCAAGCTAATGCAATCCGGTTTCTTTTCAATGGAACCACCTGACAGTATCCCGTTTTATGGCATTCCCACATATCGTGTTTATCCCGGATTATTTATTGATTTGCCTGATTTCAGGGAAATATCCCGCGAATTGTTACCTGGTTTCCAGTATCGGATTCGAAATAGTGAAACTGTATTCAGAATACACAACAGAACAAGGGATGAATATTTCAGGGAAGAGCCTCTGCGACTGTTAAACGGAATACCGGTATTCGATAATCAATTATTTGTATCGCTAAAATCAACTGATATCAAATATGTTGATTTAGTTTTGGCCGAACGTATTTATGGCGATATGATTTTCAATGGAGTAATTGCTGTTTCGTTGAAGAATAAATCAAATATGTGGCTGGGAAATCAATCCAATTTATTCAGGCAGAACATCACGTTGCTGCAAACCGCAAAAAGCAGGAGTGAAAGCATTCGATGGAGCGAAAAAGTAAATGAACCTGATACACGCCAGGTTTTTATCTGGGAAAAACTTTTAAAAAACCCGGAAAATATCAGCTTTGAATTATCCGACAGAAAGGGAAGTCTGGAGATTTCTGTGGAAGGTTTTACCAATGATAATCGTTATTTTAAATCTGTTAAAACCATTGAAGTAAAATGAGGATTATTTTCAAATATCTGATGCTGTGTTATTTTGTGCTGAGTGTTGTGGTTTCTTCAGGACAACCAGCAGGATTGTATGACTCAAAGTTGAATCAGTCATCAAATAATCTTTACGGGAAAATTATTGGCGAGGTTTATTACCTGCCACCCGGAGCAAATTCGAATTATTTCCTGCATAAAGAATGGGTGAATGGTACTGTAGTATTTAGAACGGGTGAAGTTATTGATAATATAAAACTTCGTTATAATGCTTTTAAGGATGAATTAATTGCATTCAACGAAAATGACAGGTTATTGGTGCTGATCGATAAAGAAAAAGTAAAAGAGTTCACGCTGGATTTCAGCAAATCAGAAACAAAAATTGCCGATATAACTTTTGTAAATATCGATTCAGTAAGTTTATTGGTGAATACCAACTATTTCGAATGTTTGTACAGAGGAAATGTAATGTTGTTGATTTCCAATCGTATAACAGAATTGAAAGTTTCGCCCTATAATGATAGTTCTGGTAAATTGCGTGATACGGAGTTTGTGCAACGGAAAGCCAATTTTATTTATTCGCCCGAAATTGGATTAATAAAGGTCAGGTTATCAAATCGGTCAATAGCAAAGGCATTCCCCGAAAAAAAACATGAGATATTAAAATTGCTCAGAAAGAGTAAAATCAGAATTTCAGATGCTGAGACTGCGACGCTGGCTTTACAAACGCTCGACAAGGATGGACTTCTGAATTGATCCTTTTATTTTTTCCATACGCAACCCTTCCCGACGGAGCAACATCTTTAGAGAAAACTAAAACTATGAGAAAATTGCGTTTTCTGATTGTTCTCTTTATCCTGCCTGTCTTTCTTGCAGCCCAACCTCAGAAGGGATATGTTTATCTGAAAAACGGTTCGATTTTAAAAGGGAAATATCAATACACAGAAGATTTATCAAAACTAAAAGTTGAGTCAGCCGGAAATATCTGGATTTTTCGGGCTGACGAAGTTGAAAAGGTGACGGATAAAAATGAACACCTGAGCAGTGCGTTTCAGGACGAAGAAAAAACCTCGGTATTATTTGCAAGAACAGAAATGGGCGTTTTGGCGGGGAATTCAAACAACAGTCAAACAGCTCCATTTAGTTTAACCGGCTCTTTGAATTACAAAATCATTCCGAAACTTTCGGCTGGCCTGGGTTTTGGAATTGAGTTTCTGAAAGAATCTTACATGCCGGCATTTTTTAATATTGAATATAAAATCAGGGATGCTTATTCAACGCCCTACTTTTTTCTGAAAACAGGCTACCAGGTGCCGTTGGAAGAATCGCGGGATGTTTATGGCGGAGTGCAGCCGGTTTATTACGATTACTGGCCCGGTAACTGGAACAGCTATAATAACAGCACACTTGATACAAAAGGGGGCTTTCTGATTAATCCCGGTGTGGGCTACCAACGAATGTTTTCAACCGGATTTGGAATGTCGTTTGCTTTTGGTTACCAGTTTCATCGTCTCGGTTACACCGGCGAAAACGATTATCAATTAAATATTGATTATAACCGGCTAACGATCAAATTAGGTTTCATTTTTAATTAATCAGCTATGAAAACAATCAGATATACATTCATCATTTCATTGTTTGCGGTACTGTTGGCAGGTTGTATGGACGAATACACCGAGGTATTTACAGCCAATTCGCCTGTTTATATGAGCTACGAGGATTTGCGGGAATCGGTGAAGGCAACCAGTCCTACCGACCTTGTGAATCCGGGGAAAATCTATTTTAAGGACGGGTACATTTTTATTGTGGAGGAAATGAAGGGAATTCATATAATCGACAACCGGAATCCTTCAAATCCGCAGAACATAAAATTCATCGAAATTCCCGGAAATGTTGATTTGGCTATTAAGAACAATACTCTTTATGCTGACAGTTACATTGATATGGTTGCCATTGATATTTCCGATATTTCGAACCCGAAAGAAGTAAACCGGGTAAAAGATGTATTTCCATATATGACGCCGGCACCCAAAGATTCTGCTTTAAGAATTGCATCAGTTGACAAGGAAATAGGAGTTGTAATTGATTGGGAAATCAAAAAGGTTAAACAGGAAATAGAATACTATTATTATCCGTATATTTTTTACGGCAAAGCTGAATATGCGATGGATGCGTCAAATGGCGGTGGTTATTCAGCGGGAAGTGGAAATTCTTTCGGTGTTGGTGGAAGTATGGCCCGTTTTGGTTTGTACGACGACTATCTTTATACTGTCGATAACTCCACCGTTTATATGTTCGATGTAAAAGATGCAGCCAAACCTGTCAGCATCGGCAAACAAAGCGTTGGATGGAATATTGAAACCATGTTTATTTATGATCATCACATGTTTTTCGGAACCCAGAGCGGGATGCAGATTTTCAGCCTGAAAGTACCCACCGCTTTAAATTATGTCGGAAGTTTCTGGCATGTAACAAGTTGCGATCCGGTTGTGATTTCAGATGGTTACGCCTATATCACACTTCGCGGCGGCAATGTATGTGGAAGTAATGTCAACCGGCTGGATGTGGTAAAACTTTCAACCGATTACAAAACAAGTACCCTTGAAGCGTCTTATCCAATGACAGGACCCTACGGTTTGGGTATTGATGACGAAATTCTTTTTGTATGCGATGGCAGCGATGGCCTGAAAGTTTACAATGTTGCCGACAAACTGAACATTGACGACCACCAGATTGCCCGTTTCCCTTCTATTAAAACATACGATGTGATTCCATTTGAAAATTTTCTTTTTATGATTGGCGATGGCGGATTTTATCAGTACGACTATTCCGATTTGCAGAATATCCATCAAATCAGCCTGATTCCTGTAAAGAAATAATTGAAAGAATAGAAATAAACAGAAAAGCCCGGAAAAGTTCCGGGCTTTTCTGTTTGCTCTCAACGTTTAAAAGAGTTGAAGTAGGGATAATTCTGATAAGAGTATTGTGTCTATTACTTTTTTAAGATCAATTCTATTTTGAATTTATTGGTTCTCAGATTGATTTTTTTAGGAGTAATTTTTCAT
>CAZXVT010000078.1:0-19496 GCA_964644015.1 uncultured Maribellus sp. | reverse complement strand
TGCACACCCTTGCGAGCACCAGCCCCTCAAGCTGGCGTGTCTACCAATTTCACCATCTGGGCAGAATTTAGAAGAACTTGCCCTTAAAAACCACCGGCATTACCGGCCCTTGTTGTTTTTTCAGGCGGGGCAAATATATAAAAAATCCACCCGCAAAATAGCCAGCAGGCAGATTTTTTTCTATTGAATCAATAATTACTTCATCCGGATCTGGCTGGCTGTTGTTATCTTTTCGCAGTAACGACATTTCAGCGAAATAGGGTCGTTAGAAACTACTTTGAACCAGGTAGTTATTTGTTCATGGTTTGTTATACATTTCGGGTTAAAGCATTTTACAATACCGGAAATCGATTCAGGAATTTCAACCACTTTTTTCTCAACCACCTCGTAATCGCGGATAATATTCAGTTTTGCATGGGGTGCAATCAACGCAATTTTATTAATCTCATCGTCTTCAAAAAACTTATCCGATACTTTGATGATAGCTTTTGCCCCCAGTTTTTCACTTTCGAGGTTGGTTCCAAAAGTGATCTGATTTTCTATTGTATCAAGCCCTAAAATTGTAATTACTTTAAACAGATTTTTGGCAGGGATATGGTCAATAACTGTTCCTTCCTTAATTGCGCTGACTTTCAGCTTCAGTTTTTTCTTATGGTCGTCTTGCATGGCTTTTTTATTTAAGATTCATAATGTGAGAGATTATAGCTTCGCGGGTAAAAACGCCATTTCTGGCCTGTTCAAAATAATAGGCTTTTTCATTGGTGTCAACGTCGGTATGAATTTCGTTAACCCGTGGCAGCGGATGTAATACTTTAACCGTTGGCTTTGTTTTTTCCAACATCGCATTCCTAAGTATGTATACATTTTTGACCTGTTCGTATTCAATCGGGTCCGAAAATCTTTCCTTTTGAACACGTGTCATATAAATAATATCGGCTGCACTTACAATGTCGGTGAATTCCTTGTGTTCGTAATATTTGATTCCTTTTTCACGAAGGAAAAGTTTGTATTCTTCAGGCATTTCAAGAATTTGCGGAGCAATAAAATTAAACACCGGATTTTCGAATTCCGACATGGCCATTAGAAGCGAATGCACTGTTCGTCCGTATTTCAGGTCGCCCACCATAAAAATATTCAGGTTGTCAAGCGTTTTCTGGGTTTTCAGCATTGAGTACATGTCGAGTAGTGTTTGTGTGGGGTGCTGGTTTGATCCATCGCCTGCATTGATTACCGGTACCGGAGAAATTTCGGCTGCATACCGGGCAGCACCTTCCAGCGGATGACGCATAACAATCAGATCGGCATAATTACTTACCATTTTAATAGTATCGTGCAGCGTTTCTCCTTTTGTGGCGCTCGAACTGTCAGGATCTGCAAACCCAATTATTCTCCCGCCCAATCGGCTGATTGCAGTTTCGAAACTCAGCCTCGTACGGGTTGATGGCTCAAAAAACAACGAGGCGATAACCTTTCCCTTTAAAAGTTCCTGATTAGGATTGGCCTCGAAATCGGCAGCCAATTTCATAATTTTCAGGTATTCGTCTATTGTAAAGTCGGTAATGGAAATTAAATCTTTCTTCATATTTTAAGATTTTGTTGATCGGTTTGTAAAAACAAAAAAAAACCAACATCTAAAATAAAATGTTGGTTTTCAATTGAATGAAATTCTTTATTTCGGAAATGAAATAGTCTGTTATTTTTCCTGGTGAACGATCCGGTATTAACCGAAGTTTCAAAAGGCCGGATAATTTGTTGATTTAGCGTTGACATATCCAAACAAAAATAATTTCTTTCCACGGTTCTTAAAGTATTTTTCAATTTGTATTTTCTACCTTTTTATTAACATTTTAAACTGCCAGTGATTTTACTGTAACTCCGTAAATATTACCGAAGTTGGCGGCAATTTTTTGTTCATTATTTTTTCTGACTGAATAAATTAATTCGCATTTCTCCTCAAATCGTGTTGAAATAACAGTGAGGTTTTCCAGTTTCACAAGGTTCATTACTTCTGAAAGTTCGTTGTAGGTAAAATTCAGTTGCCATAATTTTTCTATTTGTCTGCTGACGATGTTGGCGTTTTTTAAAGCGTCGGCTGCCGCATTTTTGTATGCATTAATGAGTCCGCTAACACCCAGAAGCGTACCTCCGAAATACCTGACCACAACCACCAAAGTATTTGTAATGTTGAAACTTTGTAATTGTCCCAGAATTGGCTTTCCGGCCGTTGAAGATGGTTCTCCATCATCATTTGCTCTGTGTTGAATAGTTTCGGTGCCAATTCGCCAGGCATAACAATGATGCCGGGCACTGTGGTGATCTTTTTTGATTCGAAGAAGGATTTCTTTTACCTCTGTTTCGGTTTCAACCGGGAATGCATAAGCAATAAATTTGCTCCCTTTATCTTTAAAGAGACCTTCGCTTACTGATTCTATTGTCTGATAAATATCGTCTTCCATTTAATTCCCGATTTTGCGGGCGGTTTTCTGTAGTTGCCTGAACGCCATTCAAAAAAAAAGCACCCTTCAGGATGCCTTTTCAATATTACATTTTCAGTTTCTTTTCAATTTCCTCGACATACACCCTGAAGTTTTTGTCAGTGTCCTTCAGATTATTAACTGTTTTACATGCGTGGAGCACAGTTGCATGGTCTTTTGCCCCAATCTGCGCACCAATGCTGGTAAGCGAGTATTTTGTGAGGCTTTTCGAGAAATACATGGCAATTTGCCTTGCCTGCACCACTTCACGTTTGCGGGTTTTTGTCTGCAACGAATCGACAGGCATATTGAAATAATCGCAAACAACCTTTGAAATATATTCGATTGAAAGTTCGCGTTTTGAGTTTTTCACCAGTTTGTTGATGAGTTTTGCTGCCAGGTCAAGTGTTATTTCCCTTTTGTTCAGCATCGATTGTGCCAGCAGCGATACAAGTGCACCTTCCAATTCACGCACATTATTAGAAACATGCGAAGCAATATATTCAAGCACATCATCTGAAAAAGTGATTCCGTCTTTATAAACCTTGTGCTTCAGTATCTGCATCCGGGTGTCAAAGTCTGGCATCTGCAAATCGGCTGTCAAACCCCATTTAAAACGCGAAAGTAAACGTTGTTCCATTCCTTTCAGTTCAATGGGTGGTTTATCGGAGGTGAGAATCAGTTGTTTTCCCATCTGGTGAAGATGGTTAAAAATATGGAAAAAGGTTTCCTGCGTTTTTTCTTTGCCGGCAAATTCCTGAACATCATCCAAAATCAATACATCAATCATCTGGTAGAAATTCAGAAAATCGTTGCGGTTATTGTTTCTTGTGGCTTCGGTAAACTGAGTCTGAAATTTATTGGCATTTACATAAAGTACTGTTTTATCCGGATAACGTTCTTTTACTTCGATACCGATTGCCTGTGCAAGGTGTGTTTTTCCAAGACCTGAGTTTCCGTAAATCATTAACGGATTGAAAGCAGTACCACCCGGGTTTTGTGCAACGGCATAACCAGCACTGCGTGCCAGCCTGTTACAATCGCCTTCAATAAAGTTTTCAAATGTATTGTCAGGTTTCAGTTGCGGATCAATTTGCAGTTTCTGAATGCCCGGGATGATAAACGGATTTCGTATTGCCGTTTTTTCTTCCGATTTCAGCGGAATAGTCAGTGGATTATTAACAATCTTGACATTATTATTGGTAGGGTAGGATACAGTGTAAGGCGCATTTCCATTCTTGTCGCCCATTACAACATTGTATTCGAGTTTGGCTCCGTTGCCCAGAACCATTCGCAGTGTTCGCCTCAAAATATCGATGAATTGTTCTTCAAGGTATTCATAAAAAAACGCGCTGGGTACCTGAATGGTAAGGACCTTATCCGTTAATTTAATGGGTTCAATCGGCTCGAACCAGGTTTTAAAACTACTGCCGGGTACATTGTCTTTAATAACGTTCAGACATTTTTCCCACACAGCTTTATGTTCTTCATTCATCGATTAATTTGGTTTTTCGAGGTTCTACAAATTATTTTTCAACATTATTCCCAGAAACAAAAGTTGCGAAAAAAAAGTTATAAAAAAAATCAAAACTGCCTTGTAATTTTCAGCTTTGCCGTATTGTTTTCTTTTTCAGTATATTAAAATTTTAATTTTTTATAAAAAAAATAAATTATTGATTATCAATTACTTATAATTAATGAATTGATTCATAGATTGCTAACTGGTAGGTACTGGCAGGTGTTGAAAACTGATGCCAAAAGTTATTAACATCAGCACGTTGTTACCTGCCCGATTTAAGCACTTTTTCGAGCTTAATCAGTTTCCCGTTTTTAAATGCAACAATTGTCGATTCAGGAAATTTCTTTTTCGCCTGATCGTGTATTTTTACAATTTCAGAATAAATAGAGGTATTTCCGGTTAAATAAGAAAAGGCTCCGTTTGCCTGGTATTCTTCAATCTCACCCAACCCTTCGAAAAATTTCGAACTGGTTGAAACCTGGTTTTCAGATGAAACAAGTAATACTTTAAAAACAACATTTTTATCTGAAACGTCGCCCGAAGTATTTATGTAATATTCTTTGCCAAAGTCGATTGCCGAAAATTCGAGGTATCGTTTCGGATTTGTCTGTATATCTTTAATTAAAGTTGAAAGATTTTCAGAAAGCCCGGTTATCGATTGATACAATTGATCATCGTTGAGCAGTAACCCGGCTGTGCTTTCGGTACTGTTCATTTTGTTAATCAGGTCTAATAGCTGTTCAGAAGCCAAAGCGATATTTTCCACCACCGGGGTAATTGGTAAACGCGACAGTGTATCGCTGAAACTTGACATGTTTTTAATCGTGTTTTCGAGTTCTTTCGAGTTTTTGCTTAATGCCGATGTAATATCCCTGACATTTTCCATGGTAAGCTGAATATTCCCTTTTTGCGCAGAAACTATTTGTTGCAGATCGGAAGTGGTTTTTTCGATATTGTTGATACTGCGGTTGATATTGGCAAAACTTTGCGACAGGTTTTTTCGTGCATCTTCGTTAAGGATCACTGTAAGCGCCACAATAGCTGAATCAACTGTACCCAAAAGCTGTTCTGCCTTGTTTTTAAGTGGCAAAACCTGCATACTCACCTGTTCTTTCAGGTCGCTTTCTATGGCGCCCGGAATTGTGTCGCCTGATTGGTAAAAAGTATTTTCCTGGCTGAATATCAGTTTAATGGTGCGGGTTCCCATTATATCGCTGCTGACGATCTGTGCCACCGAATTTACAGGAACCTTAAAGTTCTGTTCCATCATTAGCGTTACCACAAGGCGTCCGCTGTTATCAGGCAAAAATTTTATTTCGTAAACCTGCCCAACCTGGTAACCATTCATGATGATTTTGTTCGATTCCTGCAGCCCGTCAATTCTATCGTAAATAACAAAATAGTTATTGGTCTTTTTAAAAACATCTTTTCCTTTCAGATAGCTGAGACCCCAGATCAGAATAGCAAGGGTTATTACTATCAAAACCCCCAATTTTACATATTTTGAGTATTTCATACGTTTCCGAATTAATGAACATTAAACAAGGTAGCCAATAGCGATAGTTTGAAATGCATGTAAAATTAGCCAATTCGATGTTGATTTACATTTTTTCAAGCGCCTTTTTTACTGAAATGACCTGATTGTTTTCTATAGCCACTACAAATGCATCAGGAAACTTGGATTTAATATTCTGATGATGTCTGTTTGCATCGTTAACCGAATCGAATTTTCCGGCATAGTAACGATATGTATTGCCATTTCTGATTAAAAACACATTTTTCAGTCCTTTGAAATTCGATGCAACTGTTTCAAGTTTTTTTGTGGAAGCTGCAATCTGAACTGTAAAATAGATGTCGGCTTTTTTTTGCACTGATTTTTGGGATACTGGAGCACCCACATTACTATCAGTTTCACTAGTGACTTCAATTTCTGATTTTTCCTGAGCCTGTGCCTTTACCTGAGCCTGATTTTCATTGCTTTCCGATTTTACAGCAAAGCTGCTTTTATTTTCTATTTTCCGTTTATAGCTTTCAAATGCTTTGAAAATTGCATCTGAAAGTACTGCTTTGCCATTATTGCTAACCAGGTAATTCCGTTCGTCGGGGTGAGAAATGAATCCGGCTTCAATGAGTACGCTTGGCATGGCTGCCTGTCGCAAAACCAGGAACCCGGCTTGTTTTACACTTCTGTCAACACGCCCGATATTTCTGAATTGTGACTGAATTTCAGACGCAAACATCACACTTTGATCGAAATATTCACTCTGGGCATTTGCAAACATGATGTACGATTCTGCCGAATTGGGATCAAATCCTTCGTAGGTTGTATTATAATCATCCTCAAGCAAGATTACAGAGTTCTCCTTTTTTACTACTTCAAAGTTGTCATCGCTTCGGTGGTCTCCTAAAACAAAAGTTTCGGTACCTTTTGCATAACTGTTATCTGTTCCGTTAATATGAATCGAAATAAACAAATCGGCTTTGTTTTTATTGGCAATTCTGGCCCTTTCGTGCAGGGGAATAAAAACATCGGTTTTGCGTGTGTAAATCACCTTAATATCTGGGTATTTTTTTTGAATCGATTCTCCAAGACGCAAAGCAAGATCAAGCACAATATCCTTTTCCATCGCTCTGCCAACTGCTGCGCCGGCATCTTTGCCACCATGCCCGGCATCAATCACCACCACCGAAACATGGGTTACATCTTTTTGCTTTACCGGAAATGCTACAACGGAATTAACAAAAATGATAAGCAAAATGCAGGTTGAAATATACTTGATAGTCTTATTTAACATGGTACTTTCATACGTTTCACCACAAAAATAGAAATATTAGATTTATTTTGCATTTGGAAAGATTTTTCAATACCCCTTATTTTTATTTTTGTCGGGCCAAATAGCAGGTAATTCAGGTAAAGCATTGTACAGGATAATTATAACATATATTCTTTTTTTGTTCCCAATAATTTTATTTGCGCAGGAACCGGGAACCCCAGTATTGGGAAGTATGAATGTTGATACCATACCGGATATCCAGCTATCACAAAACGACACGCTGGTAACCGATTCGATAATTGTTGATACACTTGCAGTTGACAGTGTCAAAAAACCGATGATTGAAGATCCGATTGTTTACAGTGCCGAAGATTCGATTGTTGTTTCGTTTGATGGGCAGCGGGTTTATTTGTATAAAAATGCGAAAGTTACTTACCAGCAGATTGAACTTACAGCTTATTATATTGAACTGGACCTTGAATCGAAACAGATTTATGCTGAGGGACTGAGAGACAGCACTGGCAAAATGGACAGCAAACCCATTTTCAAACAAGGCAGTGAAGAGTATGAATCGGAAACGATGCGCTACAATTTCGAAACCGAGAAAGCCTTTATTACCAAAGTAATTACGAAACAAGGGGAGGGGCTGATTCTGAGCGACCGGACCAAAAAAGTGGGCAAGGATGTTTTTATTACCGAAAAAGCAAAATATACAACCTGCGATGCCGAACATCCGCATTTTTACATGCAACTTACAAAAGCCAAGGTTATATCGAATAACAAAATTGTAACCGGACCGGCTTACATGGTTTTGGAAGATTTTCCGATCTATTTCCCGATGCTTCCATTTGGCTATTTCCCAAGTACGCCCAGCTATTCTTCCGGAATAATTATGCCGATGTACGGAGAAGAAGCAAACCGTGGTTTCTTTTTACGAGATGGAGGTTATTACTGGGCAGCCAGTAAGTATTTTGACCTGGCATTGAAGGGAGAAATTTATTCGAAAGGCTCATGGGGTGTGCAAACTCACACAAATTACAAGGTACTTTATAAATTTTCAGGTGGATTCGACTTCAGGTATAATGTAAATGTCTATGGCGAACAGGGGCTCGATACCTATTCAAAAACGCCCCAATTCCAGGTGATGTGGAGTCACAGCCAGGATCCGAAAGCCAATCCGAACCGTACTTTTTCTGCCAGCGTTAACCTGTCGAGCAGCGGCTATGATAAACAAAACTCTTATGAGGGACAAACCGGTGGCAACAATTATCTGAAAACCCAGAAATCGTCGAGTATTTCATATACCCAGCGTTTCGAGAACACGCCGTTTAATATGTCAGTAAACTTCCGGCATTCGCAGAACTCTGTTGATACGACAATTACCCTGACTTTGCCCGAAATGACTTTCAGTATGGCCAAAGTGTATCCTTTCAGGAATAAGAACCGAACAGGCAAAATGAAGTTTTATGAAAAATTCGGGATCAATTACACGGCCAACATGCGAAACTCTATCAGCAATGTAAAAGAATATGAATTTTTTGAGAAATCATTTCCGAAAGATTGGAAGAATGGTATTAAACACAATATACCGCTTGCATTTCCGGGATTTAACCTGGCAAAATATATCAACGTGAGCCCCAGTATCGGGTACGATGAGAAGTGGTATTTCCAGAAATACAATTATACCTACGTTGAGGGCGAAATTTTTTATGACGAATTTGGCCGGGAATCACACATTCAGAAAGATACCATTCAGGGTTTGAGCCGCGTTTATGATTACAGTTATAGTTTGAGCGCGTCGACCAATATTTACGGGATGTTTATTCCTAAAAATCCAAATTCACGAATTAAAGGAATCAGGCATAAATTTTCGCCTTCTGCCAGTTTTAGTTACCGGCCCGATTTTGGTGCTGAAAAATACGGATACTGGCAGGAAGTTCAGGTTGATGAGTCGGGAAAAACAAGCTTTTATGATGTAAACGAAGGTGGAGTTTATGGAGGTTCACCGGGTAGGGGAGCATCGGGTTCCATCAATGCTTCGCTGAACAACAATCTTGAGATGAAGGTTTTGGATACAAAAGATACAACCAGGAATTCGAAAGAATTAAAATATAAAAAGGTAAAACTAATCGACAACCTGAGTATCGCATCGTCCTATAACCTGATTGCCGACTCGCTGAATATGACCCCGATCAGCATCAGGGCGAGAACCACGGTAGCCGGTGTCAGCATCAATATGGGAACGATTCTCGACCCGTATATGGTGAATGAAGATTACCAGCGTATTAATGAATGGGTGTGGAATAACAAGACAGGGATTCAGAGAATAGGAAGGCTTACCAATGGAAATCTGTCGTTTGGTTTGAATTTTAATTCGAAAAGCAAAAAAGATAAACAAAAAGGGCAGTCACAGGATGAAGAGGAAGAAAGCAGTGCGCCTGTCTTTAGTGAATATGCCGAGTTTAATATGCCCTGGAATTTTGGTGTTGATTATAGTTTTAATTACAACGGTCCCTCAAAATCGTACCCCAACGGAAAAGTTTCCCAAACTCTTGGCATCAGGGGAAACCTTAGTCTGACTGACAAATGGAAGGTTTCCATGAATACCAACTTCGACATTGCGGCTGGCGAATTCTCCTACACCACGTTTAATGTGAACCGCGATTTACATTGCTGGCAAATGGCATTTAACTTCGTGCCTTTCGGTTACATGAAAAGCTACAGTTTTACAATTAATGCAAAATCGTCGATGTTAAAAGACCTGAGATTGAGAAAACAGGAAAGTCATTATGATAATTTTTAACTAAAACTGATATTATGAAACGGATAATTACAACTGAAAATGCCCCGAAAGCAGTGGCTGCCTACAGTCAGGCTGTTGAAATGAACGGAACCCTTTTTATTTCAGGCCAGGTTCCGCTTGATCCGGCTACCGGAAAACTGGTGGATGGCGGAATTGAAGAACAAACGCTTCAGGTGATGAAAAATATCGGGGCGATTCTTGAAGCTGCCGGTTACAGTTATTCCGATGTGGTAAAATCGACTTGCTTTTTGAATGACATTGCTAATTTCAAAGCCATGAACGATGTTTATGCGCAGTTTTATACCGAAAATAAACCGGCCCGCTCAGCTTTTGCAGTGAAAGATTTGCCGTTGGGAGCATTGGTTGAGATCGAAACTATTGCCATGAAATAGGGTCAAAAATCCCAAAAGAAAAGGGTTCCGGAATTTCCGGAACCCTTTTTTTGATGTATCGTTTTGCTTTAATTATTCAGCAACCACTTCGAACTCGATTTCGATCACCACTTCTTTATGCAGTTTTACTTTAGCTGTGTAAGTTCCCACTTCTTTAATGTGATCTTCAGGTAAAATAATCTGTTTGCGGTCGATTTCAAATCCTTTTTTGTTAATGGCTTCAGCCAACTGAATGGTGTTTACCGAACCGAAAATTTTACCCAGTGAGCTTGTTTTTGCACCAATCGTGATTTTTTTGTTCACTAACTGATCAGCAATTTTCTGAGCTTCGTTTTTCAGTTTTGCTTCTTTGTGAGCACGCTGTTTGATGTTTTCAGCCAAAACTTTTTTTGCGCTTACGCTGGCTTCAATCGCTTTTTTCTGAGGAATCAGGTAATTACGGGCGTAGCCGTCTTTTACCTTTACCACGTCATCTTTGCTTCCCAGACGTTCAACGTCCTGTGTTAATATAATTTCCATGTCGTGTCCTCCTAATTATTTCATGTTGTCGGTTACAAACGGCAACAGCGCGATCAAACGGGCACGTTTGATTGCCTGTCCGACTTTGCGTTGATATTTCAATGAAGTACCGGTAATACGGCGTGGTAAAATACGTCCCTGTTCATTCAGGAATTTTTTCAGAAATTCAGGGTCTTTGTAATCAACATACTTAATACCGTTCTTTTTGAAACGGCAGTATTTTTTCTTTTTAATCTCTACTGACGGTGGGGTCAGATAACGGATTTCGCTTGAACTTTGTGCCATGATTTAACCCTCCTTTTCTGATTTTTCTTTTTGAATTCTCTTTCTCTTGTTGCTGTATTCCACGGCGTATTTGTCGAGTTTAATTGTCATAAAACGAATAATTTTCTCGTCGCGACGGAATTCAGTTTCCAGTTTTGCAATAAATGCAGGTTCGGCTTTGAATTCAAACAGCTGGTAAAAGCCGGTTGATTTCTTTTGAATCGGGTAGGCCAGTTTTTTCATTCCCCAATTCTCTTCATGGAGCAACTCACAACCATGGGATGTGATGTAGTCCCTGAACTTTTTGACCGCCTCCTTTACCTGTGGCTCAGATAAAACGGGAGTACAAATGAAGACGGTTTCATACTGATTCATCATAATCCTCTAATTTTTAAATTATTAATATCTCTGTCCCAAATTTTTGGACGCGCAAAAGTAGAAATAAATTGTTAATTATCAAATCAATTGACAGTTTTCAGGTAAGAATTTTAATTGAATTTAAAAGCCGGACTTCATAGAAACCCGGCTTTGCATTCTTTTGACTTTCTTATTATGTTTTTTCTTATTCGGTTGTTTTCTTAAATCTAAAATATGAAATAAGCCCGCCTGACCGAACGGGCAGGGAATAATCATTATTAAATCTACAACGGAATATTTCCGTGCTTCCGTGGAGGATTTGATTTCCGTTTGTTTTGTGTCATTTCCAGCGCCCCGATTATTTTACTGCGGGTGTCGCGCGGAAAAATGATCTCGTCAATATAACCTAGGGAAGCTGCTTTATAGGGATTGGCAAATTTTTCGCGGTAATCCTGAACTGCAGCAGCCCGTTCTTCTTCATTCATGTTTTTCCGGTGAATAATATTGATGGCACCTTCTGGACCCATCACTGCAATTTCGGATGTTGGATAGGCAAAATTCACATCGGCACCAATATGTTTGCTCGACATTACATCGTAAGCACCTCCATAAGCTTTCCGCGTGATAATGGTAATTTTCGGTACGGTTGCATCGGCAAAAGCATACAAAAGTTTTGCACCGTGTTTAATGATTCCACCAAATTCCTGGCTGGTCCCCGGTAAAAATCCGGGTACATCCACAAATGTCACAATCGGAATGTTGAAGGCATCGCAAAAACGCACAAAACGGGCTGCTTTTATCGATGAATTGATGTCGAGAACACCGGCAAGATGGGCTGGCTGGTTGGCTACAATACCAACCGGTTTACCGGCAAACCGTGCAAAACCGATAATAATATTCTGTGCATATTGCGCCTGAACTTCCAGAAAATGAGCATTGTCAATTACTTTTTGAATGATATCGTGCATATCGTAAGGTTTGTTGGGGTCCACCGGAACAACATCCATCAGGCTTTCCTCAACCCGATCTGAAGGATCGATGGTTGTTTTTACTGGCGGATCTTCAAGGTTGTTGGAAGGCAGAAAGCTGAGTAATTCGCGAATCATCTGCAAAGTCTGATCTTCATCATTGCCGTTAAAATGAGCAACACCACTTTTGCTGTTGTGAGTAAGTGCACCACCGAGTTCTTCCTTGGTTACTTCCTCGTGTGTTACTGTTTTGATAACCTCTGGGCCTGTTACAAACATGTGGCTTTTTTCGTTCACCATGAAAATAAAGTCGGTGAGGGCAGGGGAGTACACGGCTCCGCCGGCACAAGGACCGAGAATTGCTGAAATTTGCGGAATTACACCCGAAGAGATGACATTGTTGTAAAAAATGTCAGCATAACCGGCCAGACTTTCCACACCTTCCTGGATTCGGGCACCACCAGAGTCGTTTAATCCGACAACCGGTGCTCCCATTTGTAACGCCATTTTCTGGATTTTTACAATTTTATCAGCATTGGCACGACTCAGCGATCCTCCAAAAACTGTAAAATCCTGGGCAAAAACATAAACGAGTCTGCCTTTTACCTTACCATAACCTGAGATTACTCCGTCGCCCAAAATGCGGTTGTCTTCCATGCCGAAATCGTAATTCCGGTGCGTCATTAATTTGTCTATTTCGACAAAAGTTCCGGGGTCGAGCAACTGGTTAATTCTTTCGCGGGCCGTTTTTTTGCCGGCAGCATGTTGTTTTTCGAGTCTTTCGGGGCCGCCACCCATTTCGGCCTGGCGGTTCATTTCGGTCAGTTTATTGTATTTATCCTGTAAATTCATTGATTTTTAACTTATTCGAGTTCAATTAATACCTGGTTTCCTTCAATGGTGTCACCTTCTTTTACACTTACTTTTTTAATTTTTCCATCCATTGGTGCTTTGTATTCGCTTTCCATTTTCATTGCCGAAATCACTACCAAAGTTTGACCTTTTGTCACTTCGTCGCCCTCCGAGGCAAAAACTTTCACTACTTTTCCCGGCATTGGCGAACTGATCTTCTTTTCAGATGAACCAATGTTATTGGCTCCGCGGTTTAAAAGATAACGTGCTTCAGCATCAATAATTTCCACCTCAAACTCCTGGTAAAGTGTATAGGCTGTGTATTTTTTGGGCTTGTTTGGATAGGGAACAAGCTCAATATTATAGGAATGACCATTTGAAAGGATGGAAAATGTTCCATCGGCTGTATGCATTACATCCACTTTGTGAATTTTTCCATCAATGTCAATTTCAAGAAAATTACCTTCATTACTGATAAGGTCAACCCAGGATGTCCGGTTTCCAATTTTTACTTCAACTGCCATTTTTATTAATTAAAAGTTGTTGATATAAGGAATTTTTTTCCAGCGGCTTTGTGGTGGGGCAAACTCATTTTTCATTTCACGGGTTATGCTTATTTTATTCAGATAATCGATGAAAGCCGCTATCACCACCATATCGCTGCAATCTTCACAACCATCGCTTTTAGCAAGTTGTTCCTGATTTTTTTCTATAAAGTGAGTATCGTATTTCCCTTCGATAAAATCGGGGTTGTTCATGATTCTTTCGAGGTATTTTATTGACGTTTTAACACCCGTGATTTTGTATTCATATAAAGCCCGTCTCATTCGATTAATGGATTCTTCGCGTGTTTTACCCCAAATGATCAGTTTTGAAATCATCGGATCGTAATACAACGGAATTTCGTAACCTTCATAAACATATCCGTCGGTTCTGACGCCAAATCCCAGTGGTTCAGATATTTTATAGATTTTACCGGGGCTTGGCATAAAATTGTTATCCGGGTCTTCGGCGTAGATACGGCACTCAATCGAATGGCCTCGTTGCGAAAGATTTTCCTGTTTGTATTCAAGTTCCTGTCCTTCGGCTATTTTTATTTGTTGTTTAACAAGATCCACACCGGTTACCCTTTCGGTAATCGGATGTTCAACCTGCAAACGCGTGTTCATCTCGAGGAAATAATAATTCAGGTTATTATCAACAAGAAACTCGATGGTGCCAGCACCGGTGTAATTAACTGATCTGGCCGCTTCAACAGCCGATTTTCCCATTTGCATCCTCAATTCGGGCGTTAAAAGCGGCGAAGGAGTTTCCTCGATCATTTTCTGGTGCCGGCGCTGAATCGAACATTCACGTTCAAAAAGATGAATCACATTTCCATGTTGGTCGGCCAGAATCTGGTACTCGATGTGATGTGGCGAAGTGATATATTTTTCGATGTAAACCGAATCATCGCCAAAAGCCGACAGCGCTTCCGAGCGGGCTGCCCTGACTGCTGAAACAATATCGGCTTCATTCTTAACCAGCCGCATTCCTTTTCCACCTCCACCGGCAGCGGCTTTTATCATTACCGGTAACCCAATATTCCGGATAATTTCAAGTACTTCATTTTCATTCTGAATACTTTGGTTGGTTCCGGGCACAATCGGAATTCCGGCTTTTATCATGGCTTCGCGTGCCATGATTTTATCTCCCATTTGAATGATTACTTCAGGCGAAGGCCCGATAAAGATGATTCCTTCTTCTTTGCATCGCCTTGCAAATACTGCATTTTCCGATAAGAACCCGTATCCCGGATGGATTGCATCGGCTCCGCTGTTTTTGGCAACCTCGATAATCTTTTCGATGTTCAGATAACTGGCACTCGATGGCGCTTTTCCAATGTAATAGGCTTCGTGTGCATAACGAACATGTAACGAAGTTCTGTCAGCTTCAGAATAAACAGCCACTGTTTCAATGTTCATTTCCCGGCAGGTTCGCATAATGCGGATTGCGATTTCGCCTCGATTGGCGATCAGGATCTTTTTGATTTTTGTCATACAGTTTTATACAAATCTGTTTTGTCGTTTTTTATTCAACCAATATTAACCCTTAAGAATTCAAAATGTTTAAAATCGGTTTTGACCGCTGAAAAATACTTTTGAGGCTTTGAAAACAAAGAACAATCGTGTTAATTTTTACAAATTGTTAGTTAATAGAGGGATTTTTTATTTGTTGAATGGAAAAAGAAAAGTGAAAAGTCAAAAATTAGAATTCCATAATTATGTTTTTATTTGTGACATTAAAAATTAAATTTGCCATTCTGAATTAAACCGCTTTATGAAAATTAAACTCCTTCTCCTTTTCATATTTCAGATTATGATAGTTTTAATCACCAGGGCTCAGGATCTGGATTATAAACTTTCTGATGATTCGCTTGTCAACCATTATGCAAGTATCAAAAGAGTTTATTATGCTACACGAACTGAATTGAAACCAAAAATTGACGGGGTGTTGGATGATGATTGCTGGAAAACAGTGGGAACCTGGGACGGAGCTTTTATTCAGCAACAGCCTTACCAGGCAAAAGCACCATCACAGCAAACCGAAATAAAAATTCTTTACGACGATAAATACCTTTACTTCGCCATCATCTGCCATGATAATGAACCTGAAAAGATGAGCCCGATTTTGGGACGTCGCGATGAAAACAACGGTGATATGGCAGGCATTGCATTGGATAGTTATAACGACAATCAGACTGCTTTCGAATTTAATGTTACAGCAGCCGGCCAGAAGGTTGACCTGTTGCACATGGGTGAATATGGCTGGGATTTTAACTGGAATGCGGTTTGGGATGGAAAATCTTCAGTTGGCGACTCGGCCTGGTATGCCGAAATGAGGGTGCCTTTTACACAACTCAGGTTCGCCGATACTGAAGAACAGGTTTGGGGAATGCACATTTGGCGCTGGATTCACAGGTTGATGGAAGAATCGCAATGGAAACTGATTCCGGTAGATGCTCCCGCTATGGTTTATATTTTTGGCGAATTACGCGGAATAAAAGATATTCCCTACAAAAGAAATTTCGAGGTAATGCCCTACGCAAAAGCCAAATATGTTACCAATACAGATAACAATCAGGTTTTTGGTGCTGGTCTTGATGGTAAAATCGGGGTAACGTCTGACTTTAACCTCGATTATACCTTCAATCCCGATTTTGGTCAGGTGGAAGCGGATCCTTCGGTTCTGAACCTTACATCGTACGAAGTGTTTTTTGAAGAGAAACGACCATTCTTCCTGGAAGGAAACAATATTCTTGAATACAACAACAACGATGATATGTTGTATTATTCCCGTCGTATCGGTCATGCACCGACTTATGAACCTGAAACAAACGAAGATGAAACTATTTCGAAACCCGACAATACTTCGATAATAAGTGCACTGAAACTTACCGGAAAAGGAAAGAATGGTTTGTCGGTGGGGGTGCTCAACAGCATGACTTCAAGAGAGATTGCAACATTAACATCACCTGATGAGATAATAGAAGAAGCAATTGAACCATTTACCAACTATTTTATCGGTAGGGTGAAGAAAGATTATAACAAAGGCCAAACCACGATCGGCGGAATTGTCACTTCAGTAATCAGAAATATCAAAGATCAAAACCTCGAATTCATGCCGGATAATTCGACGGTGGGAGGAATTGATTTTGAACACAACTGGAAAAACCGGAAATATTTTGTGAATGCCAAAAGTTTTTACTCGGTGTTAAATGGCAGTGAAGAGGCAATTTCGAAATTACAGAAATCGGCCATTCATCTTTTCCAGCGCGAGGATGCAGATCATATTGATTTCAATCCATCGTTAACTTCGCTGGATGGCTGGGGTGGTGCTTTGAGTGGCGGAAAACGCAGCGGAAAACTGAGGCTGGTGGAAGGTGTCAGTTGGCGTTCACCGGGCGTTGACCTGAATGATGTGGGTTACCTCAGGCAAGCTGACTATATTCTGCAAGAAACCAATTTTCTTTACACGGTCAACAAACCAAAAGGATTATTGAACAGTTATTACTTTTCGTTCGATCAAAGGCATCATTGGAGCTACGGCAGAGAAAACCTCATGGATGAATTGAATGCCCATTTGAAACTCACATTTAAAAATCTCTGGATTTTTCATTTCGATTTTGAAAATAATTTTAACCAGTTTGATACAAGGCAACTGAGAGGTGGGCCGTCACTGCGCATCGACAACCGAAACAGCACCGAATTCTTTTTACAAACCAACAGCAGCCGTAAATTCTATGTTTCGGGTGGAATTGAAATGACGCGTTTTAGTGATAAAATAAGCCGCGAAAATGAGTATTCGTTTAATTTGACATGGCTGATCAGTAATCGGCTGATTGTTTCGTCAAAATCAAAATATTATAACGAAACCACGAACCACCAATATGTAAAACAGGAAGCCATCGATGGGAAAAAAGATTATGTAGTGGGGAAAATCGGTAGGGAAACACTTTATACAACTTTGCGGATTGAATATTTCATCACGCCTGAACTATCGCTGCAATATTACGGAAGCCCTTATGCATCAACAGGTTTATATTCCGATTACAGAAAAGTAAACCAGTCAAAATCAAAGGATCTTTCACTGAGATATTCACCGCTTTATGTTGTAAATGATGGCGGAAACGAGATGCTGGTCGATGAAAATAATAACCAGTTGCTTGATTTTTCGACCGAGAATCCAGATTTCGATTACCAGGAGTTTAATTCAAATTTTGTTTTACGCTGGGAATATAAAACAGGATCGACGTTTTATTTTGTGTGGACCAACCGGCTCAATAACTATGTAAACCAATACAATCCTTCGATTATGGAAAGTATAAAAAACATCGGGCAGGGCAGCTCTCAAAACGCATTTATGATAAAGTTCAGCTACTGGTTTTCGTTGTAGCTAAAAATCTATCTTTGCTGCCATGAAATTGGCAGATTACATCCCTTTTTATAAACGGAATCTTCATTTGGCATTGCCGGTTGTTATTTCCCAAATTGGCCAGGTGAGTGTTTCGTTGGTGGATAATATGATGGTGGGGCATGTGGGAACTGTTGAACTGGCAGCCGCATCGTTTGCCAACAATGTATTTATTAATGGTATGGTGTTCGGGATGGGCATCACTTTCGGTTTAACACCGCTCGTGGGAAAAGCATTTGGAAAGGGAAACCTGCGTGAAGCATTAATCTGGCTGAAAAACGGAATCGTGACACATGCGACAGTTTCGGTGCTTATGTTTCTGGTTATGACAGGAATTTATTTTCTTCTGCCATTTATGGGGCAAACCGAAGAGGTTACAAAGTTGGCTGGACCATACTACCTGTTACTTTGTTTGTCCTATATCCCGTTTTTGCTATTCTTCTCCATGAAACAATTTTTTGAAGGAATGGGAAATACGCGGATGGCCATGCATATTACCATAATGGCCAATCTTGTAAATATTCTTTTTAACTACCTTTTTATATATGGCAAGTTTGGTTTTCCGGAAATGGGGCTGAATGGCGCAGGAATGGGTACATTAATTTCACGGTTTGTGATGCCGCTGATGTTTGCAGTTTATATTCTGAAAGTACCCGTTTTCAGACGGTATTTTGCACTTGCCAATCAACAGTTAATCAGTCGTGAAAAAATTGTGAGGCTCTTGAAAATAGGTATTCCAATAGGTTTTCAGATTATTGTGGAAGTTATTGCATTCAGTCTGGGTGCAATTATGATGGGCTGGCATGGCGAGGTTCCACTGGCTGCGCATCAGGTGGCCATCGGTATGGCAACTTTTACTTATATGATTTCACTCGGGGTTTCGCAGGCAAACACAATCCGGGTAAGCCACCAGATGGGCGTGAAAAATTATCATGCGTTGAAAATGTCAGCAGTGGCTTCTTCGCATTTGGTTCTTTTGTTTATGTCTTCAATGGGGGTTGTTTTTATTTTAAGCCGTAATTTTCTTCCCTATTTATTTACAACCGATATCAGCGTAATTAAACTGGCTGCAGAATTGTTAATAGTTGCCGCCATTTTTCAGGTTTTTGATGGATTACAGGTGGTAATGCTCAGTACACTCCGCGGAATGGCAGATGTTAAACTTCCGATGTTTATGGCAGTTTTTGCGTATCTGATACTTGGAATTCCGGTAAGTTATGTATTCTCCTTTGTTCTGAATTCGGGACCAATCGGAATCTGGTATGGATACCTGATCGGCTTGGGGACTGCTGGAATCATGTTTTTCCTTCGGTTCAGACACAACCTGAAAAAACTCTCCGGTGTTTTTAATCCCTGATTCAGGAAATTTTCATTCAATATAAGACAAAAAAAGGGTTATCTTTTTCGATAACCCGGTAGTTCATTGTTTAGTTTAGTTAGACAGAAAAATTGTTTAATAGAGAAAAGGTAGAATATTCAATCAGTTTTTAATTTTTTTGCTTTACGAATATAGTATAAAAACTCTTCAATTTTAAGGGTATATTAAAAAATTATTAATGATTGTTAAAAAGTACAAAAAATGCAAGTGCTAAACATTTGATAATAAGAAACTACAAATTAT
>CAZXVT010000077.1:7058-19555 GCA_964644015.1 uncultured Maribellus sp. | reverse complement strand
ATTTTCAAACTGTTTTTAATTTATGTCGGGTTTATCAGGTCGATTAAAAGTTCGCCGTCAACCGGTTTGCGCAAATAGGCTTTTACACCGTATTCACTGCACAACCGGCGTGTTTGAGGTTCATCGAAAGCGGTCACCACAATCACTGCAGTGTCCGTATTTTTCGTTCTGAAATCTTTGAGGAAATCGCATCCCGAAGTTCCGGGAAGATTTAAATCGAGAATTATTGTGTCGTCAACATCAGGACTTGCAGACGATGTAAATGAGTCAGCGCTTTCAAACGACTGAAATTCAAGTCCGGCTGATTTCAGAAAAATTCCGAAACCCCGTCGAACAGATTTATCATCGTCAATAAGAAAAACCATTGCCTTTTTAAATTGATTTTCAGCATTAAATTGCTGTTACGAATTTAAGGCAACCGTTTTTTCCGGTAAATAGCACTTTGGTATTATAAGAAAGAAGTAATTCTGCTACAACATTTTAAATCCGGCATGTTCGGCAATTCGCAAAATTTCGGGAACCGATTTTACGCCAAGTTTATCGCAGATGCTGCGACGGTGAATTTTTACGGTTTGTACAGCTATTTTCAGTTCACCAGCAATTTGTTTGTTCAGCATTCCGGTTGGCAGGTATTTCAGAATTTCGAGTTCGCGGGGTGTAAGCGAATTAATTAAGTTTTGTGCTGTTTGTTTTTCTGCTTTTTGGAAAACCATGTTTTGGCTCAAACTAACAGCTTCGGAAACAGATAATAAAATTTCCTCTTCTGTAAACGGCTTTTCAAGAAAGTTAACAGCACCTTTTTTTACGGCATTTACACTCATCTGAATGTTACCTTTTCCGGTAATAAATATGATTGGTAAATCCGAATCTTTCTGAATTAATTCTTCCTGCAATTCGAGACCGCTTTTACCGCCCATGTTTACATCAAGAATAATGCACCCGGCACCTTCAAATTTCTCAGCTTCAAGGTATTCTTCCGCACTTTCAAAAGTTTCGACAGCATATCCGACCGAATGCAGAAAAAGCGACAGAGAACGTCGAACAGCTTTGTCGTCGTCGATGATAAATATGGTTGGATTATTTTTCATTTTCTGCAATTTGAAGACTGAAAGAAAACTCGGCACCGCCGCTTACAATATTGTTTGCCCAAATGCGACCGTGGTGTTTTTCGATGATTGATTTGCACAATGCAAGCCCGATTCCAAAACCTTTTTTACGGGTGGTTACAAAAGGCTTGAAGATTGTGTCTAATATTTTAACATCAATACCCGGACCTGAATCACGCACAGCAACCGTAACCAGATTGCCTTTTACACTCTGAATGACACGAATCGTTTTGTCTTCATTCGTGATATTTTCCATCGCTATTGAGGCATTAAATAAAAAATTAAGCAAAACCTGCTGTAACTGAATTTTATCGCCAAAAATGAAAACCTGGATTTTATTCAAACTCAGATCTAAATCGATATTGTTTCGCGCAGCTTCCGCTTTAAAAATCATGAGCGTTTCCTGAATTAAGGCATTCATGTTCAATATTTCAGGCTCACGGACTTCCTGCTTCATCATATTTTTAACGCTGCTGATTAAATTGCCGGCACGTTTATCGTCTTCAATTATATTTTCGAAAATTTCTTCAGTTTGCTTTTCATCCAGTTTCCCCGATTTAAGGAAACGCAGCCCGGCCTGGGCGCTGTATAAAATTGAAGTGAGTGGCTGACTAAGTTCGTGCGAAAGCGATGCTGTTAATTCAACCATTCGCATTAAACGGTCTTCGCGGACAAGCTGGCGATAGATTTTTTCTGTTTCAATTTTTTGCTCTACAATTTCCTTTTGCCGATTGTTGAGCCTGATTAAATAGAAAATCAGAAGAGTTTGTGAAACCAGAAAGAAAAACAAAAGACTAATCTGCCATTTGTAAAGCTCTAAAAAGCTTATTTTCTCATGGTACATCCGGCTGTTTTCGGGAATTGCACCCGATTTCAACAATCCACGCGATTTTAGCTGTTCCCAGTTGTAGGTGTGCTGGTAAAAATCCGATTTGTCAACCACCACTTCTTTTATCGAAACACCTTTTAGAATCTGAATTGAAAGACGACCAACTTCGTTCCCAACATTAAATAACGACAGCACATTCCCTCCCACGGAGCCACTGTTGAGCACAAAACTGTCGAATACCGGAAAAATCGGCGCTTTTGTAACACTTGAAATCAGGCTCAATGCCTCGGGTGTGTTGTAAACAGGTATTTTCGAATCGGATAAATAGGACGGCACAAAAACAAGGCTTTGAGCAGGAATTTTTGCTGCTTCAACAAGCGTTGAATCGAATGGGATACCGGTAAAATATTTGAAATTGTAATTGCTTCCGAAGAGCGGTTCAATTTGTTTAAACAGATTCAGAAAGTATTCGTCGTTGGTTGAATTTCCCGAAAAAACAAAGATTTCACGATATTCAGGGAATAAATCGATAGCCGACTGAACCGTTTTTTCAACATGCACTTCAATTCCCACATTCAGCTCGTTTCGCGCAATCAGCGGATCGCTGCTCATTAAAGTATTGGTAAAATCGACATTGATGGTGGGCGTGGTTTTCAGCATTTCGAGGTTGTACTTTTCGAGATAAGGATGTAATCCCGGGCCAACGGTAATCAACAAATCAATTTTGGCAGTGCGATACTTTTCATTGTAAAGCTTTACAATTGTTTCAATATTCTCGCTGTTTCCAAACCTGTAAATGTCGCAGTATTCAAGAATCACATTGCTTCGGATTTCTTTGTTTGCATTTAAATTGCTTTTAAAACCTGTGGTTAATTGTTGGTATGCCGGCAAATTGGGATTGAGTGCCAAAAAGATAACAACAGTCTGAATATTTTCGGACGGACGTACTTTTTGAGGTAGGGAAAACAGTATTACCAATAAAACAATAAACAGTTTTTGCATCTGCTTTTTTTCATTTTAGTTCAGTTTTCAGATTGAAAGATAATTAATATAATGAGATTTAACGATAGAGCTACTATCATAAAAACGGGAAATAAACTGTCGGTTTTTCTATCTGCAGGATTTTGTGGATAATCAATGGATTTCAGATTAAATACAATAAACAAGCGCCACCTGCTTGAAACAGATGGCGCTTTTGAACAATATTCCTTTGACCCGTTTTTTATTTCTTTTAAAAAAGGTAATTGACTATTTTATCAGTTCAACACTTCGTTTTACAAATTTGTCGAGATCGGCGCCTTTCAGCATTCCGTTGGCAAGCAATGCCAGATCGGTCATCTGTTTAGCCAGTTTGTTTTCCTTGCCAAAAGCTGTGAGACTTTCGCGTTTTGTTTCTTCCAGTTTCGAAAGTTCATTGTTCAGATCGCTGAGTTTTTCCTTGTCGGCCTGCGGTATTTCTTCGTCTTTTTTATCTTTCTGAACGCTTTCCAGTGTTTCGATTTCCGCTTTTTTAGTCGAAATTTCAGCTACCAGTTTTTCAAGTTTCGAACCTAATTTTTTGTCTTTGGCTTCGAGTACTTTTTTTACCAGCGGGTGGCCCGTGTTCACCACCAGGTTCAGGCTTTCCGGCATTTCACCATAAAAACTCATACCTCCGCCGGTGGCGCTCATGTCTTTCATTCGGCGCATAAATTCGCTGCGGGTAATCACAACCGGCGCATCATTTTCGCTCATTTCCTTAAAATCCACAACAAAATAGTAGTCTTTATTCTCCGGACAAACTGCCTGGAAAATGGGCGAAAGTTCGTCTTTCTGTTCCCAACTCAGTTCGTTTTTCGGCGCGTCTTCTTTTTCAATCAGGTGTTCGGCCACTTCCGAATCAACACGCACAAAACGTTTGTCGGTGTATTTCTGCTCAAACTTCTGGATAATATGCGGAGTCAGGACATCGTCTAACAAAAGCACATCATATCCCTTATTTTTTGCCGCTTCCACAAACGTGTACTGGTCGGTGGTATTGCTGGCATAAATATGCACCAGGTTTTTGTTTTTGTCGGTCTGGCTGTCTTTAATCAGCTTTTCATATTCTTCAAAAGTGAAATATTTGCCATCCACATTTTTGAAGAGGAAGAAACTGAGTGCACGTTCATAGAATTTCTCTTCTGTGAGCATTCCGTATTCGATAAAGATTTTCAGGTCGTCCCATTTCTTTTCAAAATCTTCGCGGTTGTCCTTGAAAATCTGTTGCAAGCGGTCGGCTACTTTTTTATTGATATGGCTGCTGATTTTCTTTACGTTCGAATCACTCTGCAGGTAAGAACGTGACACGTTCAGCGGAATATCGGGCGAATCGATCACCCCGTGCAAAAGTGTCAGGAATTCGGGAACGATGCCTTCCACTGAGTCGGTTACAAAAACCTGGTTGCAGTACAACTGAATCTTGTTTTTCTGCACCTCGAAATTGCTTTTGATTTTCGGAAAGTACAGAATACCGGTGAGGTTGAACGGGTAATCCACATTCAGATGAATGTTAAAGAGCGGCTCTTCGGCCATCGGATACAACTTGCGGTAGAAGTTTTTGTAGTCTTCCTCTTTCAGGTCAACCGGCGCTTTGGTCCAGGCCGGGTTGGTATCGTTAATCTGCTCGTCTTCGTCGGTGTCAACCTGTTTGCCGTCTTTCCACTCTTTCTTTTTGCCAAAAACCACCGGCACAGCCAGGAAAGAGCAATATTTATCCAAAATGCTTCGGATTTTTGTTTCATCCAGAAAACCGTTTTCCTCTTCGCTGATGTACATGATGATATCAGTTCCCACTTCACTGCGTTCTGCTTCGTCAAGGCTATATTCAGGGCTGCCGGTGCAACTCCATTTCACGGCTTTTGCCCCGTCTTTGTAGGATTTTGTAACGATTTCCACTTTTTCAGAAACCATAAACGAACTATAAAAACCCAATCCAAAGTGACCGATAATGGTATTGGCGTCGTCTTTGTGTTTTTCCAGAAAATCGTTGGCGCCCGAAAACGCAATCTGGTTGATGTATTTTTCAACTTCTTCGGCGGTCATCCCGATTCCGTTGTCAGAAACGGTGATGGTTTTTGTGTCTTTGTCGAGTTTCACCCGTACTTTGGCATTGGTAACATCGCCGTTGTATTCGCCTTTCGAAGCCAGTGTTTTCAGCTTTTGTGTGGCATCCACGGCATTCGATACAATTTCACGCAAAAAAATGTCGTGATCGGAATAAAGAAATTTTTTGATAATCGGGAAAAGGTTTTCGCTGGTAACTCCAATTTTTCCTGTTTGCATATCTGTATGATTTTGAATTGTTAAACTGTTATTTTTTACTTTTTATTTGTTCAACTATAAAATTGTCGTCAGACGGGCACGGATTTTCAAACAATGTGCCACCCGGTAATTTTGTGACGAAATGTCACTTAACCATGAACTCATGTCTGAAATAAAAACAGTTTTTGGTTTGCGTTGTTTCTATTATTTTTGACAGATAAATACATTTATAAAATGGAACTTGTATTGAAACTTGATAAAAAGCATCTGAAAATTTTTACAGAGCTTGCAGATTCAATGAATGTTAAACATTTTGTTGTTTCTGAGGAAATGGAGGATAAAGCACTGTTGAAGGCGATGGAAGAGGGGGATCAGTCTGTTTTAAGCGATGATGAACGAATTGCTTTTGAAAACTGGCTGAAAAATGAAAGTTGATTACACGAAACAATTTGTTCAGGATATGGAAAGATATCCTGATATGAAATCCAAAGTCCTGGCTATTTTGGAAGATGTATCAAAAGCAATTTCTCCCAGACAAATAAAAAACATTAAGAAATTAAATTCAGCCGGCAATGATTTTCGGATAAAAACAGGACATTTCAGGTTAGGATGTTCATTGGATGGCAATACAATGATTTTTAAAAGATTCCTACACCGAAAAGATATTTACCGGTTTTTCCCCTGATATTAAAACCCAAATAATTCACTGAATACAAATCATGATAATATTCCTGAAAAACTTTCATTCAAAGTGACTTAATTTGTAGCCGATTTGAAAAAATACAAATGAGCGGACTGGAAAATTATTTTGAGCAATTCAGAAAAAACATCGTTGGCATTGACCAAACCTTTGTTTCACCTTACGGGCAGCAGAATATTATATATGCCGACTGGATTGCCAGCGGCCGTTTGTATGCACCTATCGAGAAAAAGATTTCGGAGGAAATAGGTCCTTTTGTGGGCAACACCCACAGCGAAACCAGCGAAACCGGCGCACGCATGACACAAGCTTATCTGAAGTCGCATCAACTTATCAAACAACATGTAAACGCCGGTCCCAACGATGTGATTATTACTTCCGGCTCGGGAATGACAGACGTAATCAATAAATTCCAGCGGATACTGGGTTTGAAATATTGTGGCAAAATCACGCACAAGGGTTGTGTGGCCGAACGCGATCGTCCCGTGGTTTTTATTACACACATGGAACACCATTCCAACCAGACCTCCTGGTACGAAACCAATGCCGACGTGGTGGTGGTGGAACCCGGTGAAGGGTTGCTTTTTGACCCTGAAAATCTTCGTAAAGTCTTGAAGGAATATGAAAGCCGGCCGTTTAAAATCGGATCTTTTACAGCCTGTTCCAATGTCACCGGAGTGCGAACCCCGATTTACGAAATGGCCCGCATCATGCACGAACACGGCGGTGTTTGTTTTATTGATTACGCAGCTTCGGCGCCTTATGACGAAATAAACATGCATCCTGACGACCCGATGGAAAAGCTGGATGCAATCCTGTTTTCGCCTCACAAATTTTTAGGCGGACCGGGTTCTTCTGGGGTACTGATTTTTGATGCTTCGATGTATAAAAATGAAGTACCCGACAATCCGGGTGGCGGTACCGTTGACTGGACCAATCCCTGGGGAAAATACAAATATGTGGATGATATTGAAGCCCGCGAAGACGGTGGAACACCCGGTTTTTTACAATCGATAAAAACGGCGCTTTGTTTCGACCTGAAAGACAAAATGGGGATTGAAAATATCCGCAGGCGGGAGGAAGAATTGCTGGAACGCGCGTTTGCCGGGCTGGATAAAATAAACGGGCTGCGTATTCTGGCCGACAATGTGCGCAACAGGCTGGGCGTGATTTCGTTTTATCTCGAAAATCTGCATTACAACCTGGTGGTTCAGGTATTAAATGACAAGTATGGCATTCAAACCCGCGGTGGCTGTGCCTGTGCCGGAACTTATGGCCATTTTTTACTCGAAGTTTCTTATGAAAAATCGTTGGAAATAACCGATAAAATCAGTCATGGTGATCTTTCTGACAAACCAGGCTGGATTCGCTGGTCGCTGCATCCAACAATGACAAACCACGAGGTGGACCTGATGATTACCGCATTACACGATATTGCTGAAAATGCAGAAGTCTATAAAAACGACTATGAACATATTATACGGTCGAACATTTTCAAACATAAAAAACAGGTTTCAGAAACCGGTTGGATGAACAACTGGTTTAACGCTGAATAAACAATGAGCGAATCAGGAAAAAAATATAAATGCGGGTTGGTTCTCAGCGGAGGCGGTACACGCGGGTTTGCCCATCTTGGGGTGATTGAAGCGTTGCACGAAGCGGGTATTTATCCCGATGTGATTTCGGGAACCAGCGCGGGAGCGATTGCAGGAGCATTTCTTGCAGCGGGCAAAAAGCCGGGCGAAACAGCAGAATTATTTAAACAAGGCTCATTTTTTCAATACACCAAACTGCAGATTCCACGCGACGGACTGATGAAGCTCGATGGTTTGAAGGAATTGATTGGTAAAGAAATCCAGGCTAAAAATATTGAGGATCTCCCGGTTCCGTTTTATGTGACCGTTTCAAACTTAAATACCGGTGAAGTGGAGTACCGAAACAGTGGCCCGCTGGGCGAAACTGTACTGGCTTCTTCTTCCATTCCCATTCTTTTTGCACCCGTAAAAATGAACGATCATCAATTTGTAGATGGTGGTTTACTGGATAATATTCCCATCGAACCCATCAAACTCGACTGTGAAAAGATCATTGTCTGCAATATAAGTCCCATCAACCCGAAGGATAATTTTAAAAATCTTGTGCAGATTGCCACGCGTACATTTTACATGAGCGTGAATGCCAACATGGTAAAAGTGAAAAAATATGCCACCTATTATGTTGAACCAAAGGGGATTGATGAATTTGAGATTTTAAGCCGCACTCATGCCGATGAACTTTATAAGCTGGGTTACCAGGCAATGCTCGCCAAACTGAAAAAATTATAATAACGTTTTTCGAGATGTTTTTTTACCCTCTCAAAAAAAAACAGTTTTTACAACATATTCTCCCTGAAACCTCTTTCGGAATGATTTTAGTCATGTATCTTTGACAGCAAAAATGTTTTTAAACGCATTTCTGAAATTTAAATATTGATTTTTCTCATCAGTAAACCTGAAACGAACCGATTACTTTGTGAAAGGTTTGCAACAAAATGGAACACAAGATTAACCTATAAAAGTTGTAAAAATGAAGAAGTATAATTTTTATGCCGGGCCGTCAATTTTGCCCGAATTTACCATGCAAAAAACTGCTGAAGCGGTTTTAAACTTCGCCGGAACCGGATTGTCAGTAATGGAAGTTTCGCATCGCAGCAAAGAATTTATTGCCGTGATGACACAGGCACAGGAACTTACAAAAGAATTGCTGCACGTACCGGATGGCTATTCAGTATTATTTTTGCAGGGCGGCGCCAGCCTCCAGTTTTTGATGGTTCCATACAATCTCCTGAACAAAAAAGCCGGCTACCTGAACACAGGGATGTGGGCATCGAAAGCCATGAAAGAAGCCAAATTGCTGGGCGAAGTGGTGGAAGTGGCCTCGTCAAAAGCTGCCAATTTTAATTATATCCCGAAAAATTTTGAAGTACCTGCTGATATTGATTATCTGCATATTACTACCAATAATACCATTTTTGGAACCGAATTGCTGACCGACCTGGATGTTCCGGTTCCGATGGTGGCCGACATGTCGTCTGATATTTTCAGCCGCCCGATTGACGTTTCGAAATACGACCTGATTTATGCAGGTGCCCAGAAAAACCTTGGCCCGTCGGGAGCAACCATCGTAATTGTAAAAAACGAAGCTTTGGGAAAAGTAAACCGGGTGATTCCGACTATGCTCGATTATAAAGTTCATATCGACAACGAATCGATGTTCAATACTCCGTCAACGCTGGCGGTTTTTGGTTGTTTGCAAACATTAATCTGGCTGAAAGACCAGGGTGGTGTGGAAGCCATTGAAAAAGTAAATGCCAGAAAGGCTGAAGTTTTGTATGGCGAAATCGACAGAAACAAAATGTTTATGTCAACCGTTCCTGATCCAACAGACCGTTCGCGCATGAACGTCACTTTTGTAATGACACCGGAATATGTTGAACTCGAAAAAGAGTTTAACGATTTTGCCAAAAACCGCGGAATGATTGGTTTGCCAGGCCACCGTTCAGTTGGCGGTTTCAGGGCTTCCACTTACAATGCCATGTCACTCGAAGGTGTTCAGGCGCTGGTGGATGTAATGAAAGAATTCGAAAAATCGAAATAAATACCAGGAAATGCAGGATGCAAATCCTGCATTTTTTTTTAATGTTTAAAACCATCCGATGAAATGAAACGTGTATTGATTGCCACCGACAAGCCTTTTGCGCCGATTGCAGTTAAAAAGATTTCGAAAGTTTTTAAAAAAGCTGGTTATAAACTTCTGTTGCTTGAAAACTACACCACAAAACAGGAATTAAAAGAGGCCGTGAATACTGCTGAAGCATTGATTGTGCGAAGCGATATCGTTGACCGCGAAGTGCTTGACGCTGCGACTGAACTGAAAATTGTGGTGAGGGCAGGAGCGGGGTACGATAACATCGACCTGGCGGCAGCAACAGATAAAGGCATTGTGGTGATGAATACGCCCGGACAAAATGCCAATGCTGTTGCCGAACTGGCAATCGGTTTGGCGATTTATGGTATTCGCGAAATGTTCAGCGGGAAGCAGGGTGGTGAGTTGCGCGGACGCACACTCGGATTGCATGGTTTTGGTTACGTGGCACGAAATGTTTTCCGGATAGCACGCGCCATGGGAATGAAAGTAATAGTTTATACCCGCTACAGCCGTGAAGCTGCCGCGGCTATCGGGCTGAAAGTGGTGCATTCATTGGAGGAATTGTATGCCAAAAGCGATATTATTTCCATTCATGTTCCGGCAAAAGGCGAACACATCCGTTCGGTGAGTTGCGATGTGCTGAAACATGTAAAAGACGATTGTATCATTATCAACACTGCCCGCAAAGAGGTTATCAGCGAAACCGATTTGATCAAGACGATGCTTGAAAAACCGGGCGTCAAATATCTTTCGGATGTGGCACCCGATAACATTATCGAATTTCAGGATAAACTGAAAGGCCGTTATTTCTTTACACCGAAAAAAGCTGGTGCCCAGACAGCCGAAGCCAATATTAATGCAGGTGCGGCTGCCGCTGAGCAGATTGTTGATTTTTTTGAATACGGAAACGTAGGTTGTAAAGTGAATTGAGGAAAAGTGATTGAGTGAATGCGTGAATGTGTAATTGTGTAACTGAGTGAATGAGTAACTGGGGATTTCAGGGAAACTGTGATTCATGAAGGAAACCACTATTTTTGGATACAAATTCTGAATGATTAACGATATGAGTCAGGAAGCTGGTTATTCTCCATTTGATTTTGAGTCGCTTGAACTATATAAAAAGTCGCTTGATTACATTGATTTTGTTTACGACATTACAAAAACATTTCCCAGGGAAGAACTATTTGGTTTATCTGACCAATTTAAACGTGCAGCTAATTCAATTGCCTTAAATATTGGCGAAGGATATGGAGAATCAGTCTTACTTGGATTAAGATATATGAGAATTGTAAGAGGTTCAATCCGTGAATGTGTCGTTTGCTCTACTGTTGGTTATCGCAGAAACTGGATTACGGATGAAAATTACAAAATATCAAGGGAAAAACTGTCTGAACTTTCCCGACTCGCTGCCGGCTATGTAAAATACCTGAAATCAAAACTCAAATAATCCGATATGAAGAGAATATCTAATTCTGATTCGAACTTAATAACGCCTGTTCTCTATACCACAAACTCCTCAATCACCCAATCACCCAGTAACTCACTTACCCACTTACCCACTTACCCACTTACCCACTTACCCACTCACTCATTAACTCAATAACTCATTAACTCAATAACTTATTATGGCAACAATAAAACCGTTTAAAGGGCTTCGACCCCAAAAAGAAATTGTGGCAGAATTGGCCTGTCTTCCGTACGATGTGATGAATTCTGAGGAAGCTGCACAAATGGCTGAAGGCAAAGCAAAATCGTTGCTGCGGATTACCAAAGCCGAAATTGAATGTCCCGGTGTTGACGACATTCATTCGGAAACAGTGTACAACAAGGCCGTTGAAAACTTCCTGAAATTCCAGGAAAAAGGATGGCTGAAACAGGATGCGGAAGCCCGATACTACATTTATGCGCAAACCATGAATGGCCGCACGCAATACGGTATTGTGGGCGCTGCTTCGTGTGCCGATTACCAGAACGGTATCATCAAAAAACACGAGCTCACACGGCCTGAAAAAGAGGAAGACCGCATGGTGCTCACCCGTTATCTGAATGCCAACATCGAACCTGTATTCTTTGCCTACCGCGCAGTGCCTGAAATTGATGCAATTGTGGAAAATATTGTGAAAAGCACTAAAGCCGATTATGATTTTACAGCAGAAGATGGTTTTGGTCATCATTTCTGGGTAATCGCCGACAGCGCCATCAACGCAAAACTTGAAAAACTTTTTACCGAAAAAGTGCCGTTTACTTACGTGGCCGACGGGCATCACCGTACCGCAGCCGCCGCACGAATCGGGCTGGAAAAAACGGCAAAGAATCCGAATCATACCGGAAACGAATTGTACAACTTTTTTATGGCGGTTCATTTCCCGGATACCCAGCTTCAGATTCTGGATTACAACCGGTTGGTAACCGACCTGAATGGTTTGTCGGATGTTGATTTCCTGGCAGCTTTGTCCAAAGGTTTTGAGGTTCAGAACATGGGAAAAGCGATTTATCACCCGCAGCAACTCCATGAATTCAGTCTGTATCTCTCAGGTAACTGGTATAAGCTGAATGCCCGTCCGGGTACTTTTAACGACAACGATCCGATCGGTGTTCTGGATGTGACTATACTTTCGGAACAGGTGCTTTCGCCGATTCTGGATATCAAAGATCTGCGCACCTCGAAACGCATCGATTTTGTAGGTGGAATCCGTGGTTTGGGCGAACTGCAGAAACGCGTGGATTCGGGCGAAATGAAAGCCGCTTTTGCCTTGTACCCGGTTTCGATGAAACAGTTGATTGACATTGCCGACAGCGGAAACATCATGCCACCAAAAACCACCTGGTTTGAACCCAAACTGCGGTCGGGGCTGGTGATTTACAAACACGATTAAAAAGACGATTCTAAATC
>CAZXVT010000077.1:0-7048 GCA_964644015.1 uncultured Maribellus sp. | reverse complement strand
TAGGTTCGAATCCTAGTAGCTCAACAGAGGTCCCGGTTAAAAGCCGGGATTTTTGTTTTAAAAACAGACGATTTCAGGTTTTCAGTTCTTTTAAAAAGCGTTAATTTCAGCCGAAATAATTTTTGATTATGGATTTGGAAAACATTTCGCTGGCAAGGCTTTACAAACGGCAGAAAACCGACCGTGACATTTTCCAGGAACTGATGCCCACCAAAGTAAAGGAGGTGTTGCTGATTGCCACGTTGTACGACTCGTATTCTATTGTTCGCGAGGGCCAGTTCAGCGATAAAATTTTTGGCGAATACCTGCAGCTCAACCTTTATGCAGCGCCACGTTTCACCAGCGTCAACTCAAAGGAAGAAGCCCTGCAGGCACTCAGCCGTTTCGATTTCGACCTGATTATTGTGATGGCGGGTGTGGATAAAAAAACACCCGTTGAAACTGCCCGCGAACTCAGAAATGCACGGCCCCGCATCCCGCTTTTGCTGCTGGTGAATAACAACGCCGATCTCCGTTATTTTCAGGCGCAATGGAAAAAGCTTGATTTCATCGACCGCATTTTTGTGTGGAATGGCAACTCCAATGTTTTTATCGCCATGATCAAATACATCGAAGACATCAAAAACGTGGCCTTCGATACAAAAAACGGGAATGTGCGCGTGATTTTGCTGGTGGAAGACAGCATTCAGTATTACTCGCGATACCTGCCCATGCTTTACACCACGGTGATGACACAAACCCAGGCGCTGGTGCGTGAGGACGCGGTTGACGAACTGCATAAAATCCTGAAAATGCGCGCACGGCCCAAAGTGTTGCTGGTGAGTACCTACGAAGATGCGGTTCAGATTATCAATAATTACAAAAGATACATTTTGTGTGTGATTTCGGATGTAAAGTTTGAAAAGGAAGGAGTGGATGATGAAGATGCCGGAATTGAACTGCTGAAATATACTTCGGAGGTTTTTAAAACCCCGATACCGCTGTTGCTGCAATCGCACGACATTGCCAATGCGGCACGCGCCAAAAGTGTGGGCGCCGATTTTATCAACAAAAACTCGGAAAGCCTTTCGATGGACATTCTCAATTTTTTGTACCGCAGGCTGGGTTTCGGGAATTTTGTGTTTAAAGGAATGGATGGAAAACCGCTGGCAGAAGCGCATAACCTCGAAAAATTTGAAAAGCTTTTCCGCGAAATTCCGGCGGAGGCACTGTTGTACCACGGTAGCCGCAACTCCTTTTCAACGTGGCTGATGGCGCGCGGCGAAATCAACATGGCTGAAAAACTCAGGCCTGTAAAAACCAAAGATTTTAAATCGGCCGAAGAACTCCGCGATTTTTGTCTGAACACGTTCAAAGAAGTGCGGTTTGAAAAGCTGAAAGGCACCATCGTCAACTTCAATCCTTCGATGGACCATTCGAACCAGTTTATTATCAGGCTGGCCAAAGGTTCGCTGGGTGGAAAAGGCCGTGGCATCGCATTTATCTGCAACCTGATCGAAAACATCAATTTTAAAAAGCTGATTCCGCAACTCAATATCCGGATTCCGGCAACCGCTGTGCTGGGCGCGCTGGAATTCGACAAATTTGTGGAAATCAATAACCTTTACGACGATATATATTCGCTGAATAATTACGAGTCCATCCGCAGCCATTTTCTTGAATCGGAATTTGACGAACGCACCAAACGTACTTTGAAGGAATACCTGCGGAAAGTGGAAAAACCGCTGGCCGTGCGGTCATCAGGATTGTTTGAAGATTCGCTGATCCAACCGTTTTCGGGTGTTTATGAAACCTATCTCATCCCGAATAACCACACTGATTTTGATGTTCGCTACACACAACTCGAAACGGCCATCAAACTGGTGTATGCCAGTATTTTCACCGAGTCGGCACAGGATTATTTTGATGCGGTGAAATACAAAATTGAAGAAGAAAAAATGGCAGTGGTCATCCAGGAAGTGGTGGGGCACAATCACGGAAATAAATACTATCCGAGTATTTCGGGAGTGGCGCAGTCGTACAATTATTACCCGGTTTCGTATATGATGCCCGATGATGGCTTTTCGGTGGCGGCAGTGGGGTTGGGCATGTATGTGGTGAATGGCGAAAATGCTTTTCGTTTTTGTCCGCGTTATCCCGAAATCAATCCCACGTCGGTTATCAACCAGGTCCGCGACACGCAAAAGTCTTTTTATGCGCTCGATTTGTCGAACCCTGATATTGACCTGATTGGTTCGGGCGAAGATGCCTCCATTAAGAAGTTCAGGATTGCCGAAGCTGAAAAAGATGGCACACTCGAACACCTGGTTTCCACTTACGATCATGAAAACGATCAGTTGATTCCCGGAACCGTGCAAAAAGGTTTGCGGGTGGTTGATTTTGCCAATCTGCTGAAATATAATTATCTGCCTTTTTCCTATACTTTGCGGGTGCTGCTGAAACTTTTCAGGGAAGCCATGGGATCGCCGGTTGAACTGGAGTATGCCATTGATCTTGAACCGGCAGAAAACGGGTTGCCCACATTTTACCTGCTGCAGATAAAACCACTGATCAGGACGGAGGAACAGGTGGAAATTGATCTGAACAGGGTGGTGAAAGACCAGATTTTTATGTATGCCGAACAGGGAATGGGGAATGGCAAAATTGAAAATATTCACGATGTGGTTTATGTCGATCCCCAGAAATTTGATAAACATAAAACCAAACAGATTGCGCACGAAATCAGCGAAATCAACAAACGTTTCGAGGAAAGGGGGAAAGATTACATACTGATCGGGCCGGGGCGCTGGGGATCACGTGATCCGTTTACCGGGATTCCGGTTTACTGGGCCAACATTTCAAAGGCGAGGGTGATTGTGGAAATGGGTTTGCCCGATTTTCAGATTGATGCCTCGCTGGGGTCTCATTTCTTTCACAATGTTACTTCCATGAATGTGGGCTATTTCTCCATACCTCATCACTCATCAGATTCGGTTTTGAAAATGGAAGCACTGGAAAAGCAAAAACTTATATACGAAACCGAATTTGTAAAACACGTGTATTTCAGTAAGCCATTAACGGTGCTGATGAATGGAAAAGAAAGGAAAGTGCTGATCCATTGCTGACAGCAGGATTTTGTACTTTTTCAATTGCTTCAAATCCGGCTTTTGGTTACAATCTCTAATCAAAGCAACACAAAACGGGTGGCAAAAATTATTATTTGTCAATCGGTTTGTTAATTTATTTTCAATCTGTAGCTAAATCAACTTTTGGGAAAATGTTAATTCATATTAAAAATTAACTTTGTCTCTTGGAAAATTTTTGAAATTTTCAAAGACCGAAGACCGAGATTTAAAATGTTTAATATATGAACCGTAACGACAGTTACATTAAAACCATTAATCTATGAGTACACCATTTTTAATTGTGCCAATTTCATCATTACTGGCCCTTTTCTTTGCCTGGTACTTTTACAAGACCATGATGAAGAACTCAGAAGGTACAGCGCGCATGAAGGAAATTGCCCAATATGTCCGCGAAGGTGCGATGGCTTATCTGAAACGTCAGTACAAAGTTGTACTGATTGTGTTTGTTGTTTTAGTAGTATTACTTACAATCATGGCCTATATGGGTGTTCAGAACCCGTTTGTGCCGATTGCCTTTTTAACGGGAGGTTTCTTTTCCGGTCTTTGTGGTTTCCTTGGGATGAAAACAGCCACCAACGCTTCGGCAAGAACAGCTCACGGAGCTTCGCAGTCGCTGAACAAAGGATTGCAGATTGCTTTCAGGAGCGGCGCTGTAATGGGTTTGGTGGTAGTGGGTTTTGCATTGCTTGACATTGCAGCCTGGTACTGGTTTCTTAATTCAGTGATTTTTACCCCGGAACATATGCAGAATGGTTTACATTTCCTTGGTTTGACATTTGTTCACGAGGGAATTAACGAATCGCAGAAAATGATTGAAATTACCACAACCATGCTGACATTCGGTATGGGTGCTTCAACACAGGCATTGTTTGCCCGTGTGGGTGGTGGTATTTATACAAAAGCAGCCGACGTAGGTGCCGACCTTGTTGGTAAAGTGGAAGCCGGAATTCCGGAAGATGATCCGCGTAACCCTGCAACCATTGCCGATAACGTTGGTGACAACGTGGGTGACGTAGCCGGTATGGGCGCTGACCTTTACGAATCGTATGCAGGATCAATCCTTGCAACTGCCGCACTTGGAGCATCGCTTCCTGCACTGGCACTTGAAAAAACAGGCATTTCGGTTGAAAAAGCGGTTATCGCACCCATGATTGTGGCAGCCATCGGCACACTGCTTTCTATTGCAGGTATTTTCCTGGTTCGTACAAAGGAATCGGCATCGCAGAAAAATCTTTTGCGTGCACTTTTACTTGGAACAGGTGGAAGCTCATTATTCATTCTTTTTGCATTAATCGGACTTGCTGCTATGAACTGGATTACCTGGGGTGTTTTCTGGGCAGTTGTGATTGGTCTTGCAGCAGGTGTAATCATTGGTCAGGCTACTGAATATTTTACATCTGATGAATACGAACCTACCAAAGGCATTGCAAAACAGGGTTTGAAAGGTCCGGCTACCACTATTATTGAAGGGATTGCCGTGGGAATGTTCTCAACCTGGGTGCCGGTCGTAACCATTGTAGTGGGTATTGTGGGTGCTTTCTGGGCTGCCGGTGGTCACCACGATTTTGCCCTGGGTGTTTACGGGATTGGTTTTGCTGCTGTGGGGATGCTTTCAACATTGGGTATCACCCTGGCTACTGATGCATTTGGTCCGATTGCTGACAATGCCGGTGGTAACGCCGAAATGGCTGAATTGCCAAAAGAAGTACGCGAACGTACCGACGCACTCGATATGCTCGGAAATACAACCGCTGCAACCGGTAAAGGTTTTGCCATCGGTTCGGCTGCTTTAACAGCCATGGCATTGATTGCCGCTTACATGGAAGAAGTAAGATTGTGGTTTGGCCGCATTGCAAAGGCAGGTGATGGTTTTATTACCAAAGGCGAATATGTTTTCTATAACGATGTGGCTCCGGCTGTTCAGGAAGGATTTAAAGCCGTTAAAATTTCAACCGCTTCGGTTAAAGAACTTTCGGCTGCTTATGATATCACACTTTTCAACCCGTTGTTCCTCGGTGGTTTGTTTATCGGATCAATGATGGCTTTTGTTTTCAGCGCCATGTCGATGAAAGCTGTAGGTCGTGCAGCCGGTGCAATGGTGGAGGAAGTTCGCCGCCAGTTCCGCGAAATCCCGGGAATTATGGAAGGTAAAGCGGTTCCGGAATATGCAAAATGTGTTGAAATTTCAACCAAAGGTGCTCAGAGAGAAATGGTCGTTCCATCAATGATTGCGATTGTTGTTCCGATTTTGGTGGGTGTTTTAATGGGTGTTGCAGGTGTCATCGGTTTAACAGCCGGTGGTTTAACTGCTGGTTTTACCCTTGCCGTATTCCTGAATAACTCGGGTGGTGCATGGGACAATGCCAAAAAATTCATCGAAAAAGGAAATCACGGCGGAAAAGGCAGCGAAGCTCACAAAGCTGCTGTAACCGGCGATACAGTTGGTGATCCGTTTAAAGATACTTCGGGCCCGTCACTCAATATCCTCATTAAACTGATGACAATGGTTTCTGTGGTAATGGCAGGTTTAACCGTTACCTACAGTTTCTTTTAATATTGTTTTTTGAGTTGAAACTGAAAACCACCTGTAGTTTTGCTGCAGGTGGTTTTTTATTTATCAGCTATCAATAAAATTTAGATTGTTTCCTGAACATTTTTGTTCTATTTTTAGTTTCAGTAAAAAAACGCAGGAACTAAAAAAAATCAATAATTATGGCAGATCTATCAACAACCTACATGGGGGTCAAACTAAAGAACCCGATTATCCTCGGTGCCTGTAACCTGGTTACAAAACCCGAAACAATCAAACAAATTGAAAATGCCGGAATCGGGGCAATTGTTTACCGGTCGCTTTTCGAGGAGCAAATTCAGCTCGAAAACCTGCAAATGGATGAAGACCTGGGCGAGTATGAAAACAGAAATGCCGAGATGACGCATTTGTTTCCGGGACTGGAACACGGTGGTCCCAAAGAACATCTTTATAATGTAGAGAAACTGAAAAAAATGGTGGATGTGCCGGTTTTTGCCAGTTTGAACGCCATTTACGAACCCACCTGGGTTGAATATGCCCGGGAACTGGAGAAAACAGGTGTTGATGGGCTGGAAATCAATCTTTATGCAGTGCCGGGGTATTTCGAAGTAACAGGCGAGTCGATTGAGGAAAAACAGTTGCAGATTGTGAAAGCCGTAAAAAAAGCCGTGAAAATTCCGGTGAGTGTTAAAATCGGAATGTTTTACACCAATCCGCTCAACTTTATCAAAAAGGTGGACGAAGCCGGTGCCGATGCTTATGTTTTGTTTAACCGTTTCTTTCAGCCCGATATTGATGTGGAGAAGGAGGAATTTTATTATCCCTGGGAACTCAGTAACCCGAAAGACCGGATGTTTGCGCTCCGCTATGCCGGATTGCTGTATGGAAATCTTGCAGGAAGCATTTGCGTGAGCCGCGGAATTTACGATGCAGGCGATGTGATTAAAATGATTCTGGCAGGAGCCGACGCGGTGCAGGTTGTAAGCACGGTTTACCGCAACCAGCCCGGTGTGATTTCCGACATCCTGATGGACCTCAACCGCTGGATGGACGAAAAAGGGTACAAATCACTGGCAGATTTCAGGGGAAAATTATCGCGCAAAAACATGAAAGACCCGTTTACCTACCAGCGCGCGCAGTATGTTGACATTCTGATGAAATCGGAATCGATATTCAAAAAATACCCGATGGTTTAGGGACATAATTAAAGTTTAAGAAGATAAGGTAGAAAGCAGGAAGCGAGAGTTTCCTGCTTTTTTTTGATTGATTTTCTATTCTGTCTTTTTAATTTGCTGAAATATAGATTTGGTGATGCGGCGAAGATTTTAGGTACCACCCCGTCCCTCGCAGAAGATTGTGCAAATAACAAAATCCTGTCTCGGGCCACCCCTCC
>CAZXVT010000076.1:0-19593 GCA_964644015.1 uncultured Maribellus sp. | reverse complement strand
GGTAATTTTTCAAAAGTTACCTGCTCTTTTTGTTATCAATAAACAACAATGCTTTTATAATTCAGCTATTCAATAAATTAATGATTGTTAATACATTTTCAGAAAAAAGTTGACAGACCATCGTGTTCGTACACGGAAAATTATTTAATTTGAAAAATCGAATAAACAGCATAACAGATGAAACTCGGAAAATACAGTTTTGGCACAGGCGACCGTTTTGGTCACCAGGGGAAAGCCCAGCTTCAAGCCATAATCAGGGCAAAACAACACGGTGTTGAAATCACTCCGGTTTGGAATAAATCAAATCGTGAGCACAATTTTGTGCACTCTGAACCTGAACAAACAAGAATTGAAGCGGATGAAGCAGTCAGAACGCTGGAGTGGGATGATATTTATTGTGTTGATGCCGATCATATCAATCTCACCAATGTTGACAGGTTTATTGATCATGCCGATTTTTTTACGCTGGATGTTGCCATGTACATCGGGAAAGAACCCGATCCGGCCGATGTTGAGGAATTTATGGAACTGAGCCTGGTTTTTGGCGATAGCATTGAGATACCCGGAATTGATGAACCGGTGGTTATTACCGAGGAATTGCTGCAGAAAATGGCCGGAAAATACCTGGCAGCCGTGAAAGAAGCCGGGAAAATTTACCGGCACATTGTTTCAAAAAAGGGTGTGGGTAATTTTGTCACCGAAGTTTCGATGGACGAAGTGGAAACACCGCAAACGCCTGTGGATATGCTCTTTATTCTGAAAATGATTGCTGACGAAAAAATTCCGGTTCAGACCATTGCACCAAAATTCACCGGCCGGTTTAATAAAGGTGTTGATTATGTGGGCGATGTGAAACAATTTGCCCTCGAATTTGAACAGGATGTGCTGGTGATCGATTATGCCATCAGTGAGTTTGGTTTGCCCGAAGACCTGAAACTCAGCGTTCATTCAGGTTCCGATAAATTCAGTATCTACCCGGTTATTGCTGAAATCGTCAAAAAATACGATAAGGGAATTCATGTAAAAACTGCCGGAACAACCTGGCTGGAAGAGGTAATTGGTTTGTCAATTTCCGGAACAGAGGGTTTGGAAGTTGCCAAGGAAATTTATTCAAAAGCACTTGTCAGGAAAGAGGAATTGTGTGCTGCCTACGCCGATGTAATTGATATTGATGATGCAAAACTGCCATCAGCAGAGGAAGTTGCAGGCTGGAATGGTGAGAAATATGCCAACACACTGCGTCACATTCCGGGACACCCGGATTATAACCCGAATTTCAGACAGTTAATACATGTGGGTTACAAAGTTGCCGCTGAAATGGGGGAAAAATACACCAACCTGCTAAAGAAAAATGCTGAGGTGGTGGGGCAGTGTGTTGAAGAGAATATCTTCAATCGACACATAAAAAGATTATTTACTATTTAACCATATACTTTTTACGATTTGATGACCCAGGATGATTTGAAAAAACGGCTTAAAAAGTTCGCGCTGAGAATAATAAAGCTTTCTGAGAATTTGCCTGACAATATTACCGGCAATACGATATCAAAACAAATTATTCGTTCAGGAACTTCGCCGGGTGCAAATTACAGGGCAGCGTGTTTGGGAAAGTCTGATAAAGATTTTCTGAATAAATTAAAAATGGTTGAAGAGGAATTAGATGAAACTCTTTATTGGTTGGAGCTTATTGTTGAATCAGGGCTGATAAAATCCAGCCTTTTAGATGATTTAGTGAAAGAAAATGAAGAATTATTTAAAATAATAGCAAGTACAATTGTGACAATGAAGAAGAAAATCAGTTCAAAAAAAGATAACTCTCGTGAATAATTGTAAATCGTAAATAGTTAAATAGTAAATATATGAAGCCTTTTATGGACGAAAACTTTCTGCTGCATACAAAAACTGCGCAGGATCTGTACCACAATCACGCGGCAAAAATGCCCATCTTCGATTATCATTGCCATATCAACCCAAAACAGATTGCCGATGATGTAAGGTTTGAGAATATCACACAAATCTGGCTTTATGGCGATCATTACAAGTGGCGGGCCATGCGCACAAACGGTGTTGATGAGAAATATTGCACCGGCGATGCCACCGATTGGGAAAAGTTTGAAAAATGGGCGGAAACGGTTCCGAATACTTTGCGGAATCCTCTGTTTCACTGGACGCATCTTGAATTGAAAAAATTCTTTGGCATCGAAAAAATCCTGAGTCCGGAAACAGCCCGTGAAATATGGGATTTGTGTAACGAAAAGCTGAATTCGCCTGGTTATTCAGTTCGCGGAATCATCAGAATGGCGAATGTACACACCATTTGCACCACTGACGACCCGGTGGATTCGCTGGAATATCACCGTCAGATCAAAGAAAGTGGTTTTGAAGTGCACGTTTTGCCAGCCTGGCGACCGGATAAAGCAATGGCTGTTGAAAATACGGCTGCTTTTAATCAATATATTGATATTTTGGCAGAAGTTGCCGGAATGAATATCTCAACTTTTGATGATCTGTTGGCATCTTTGGATAAGCGCCACGCATTTTTTCATGAGAATGGCTGCCGTTTGTCCGATCACGGACTCGAAACTGCGATTGCAGAAGATTATACAAAGGTTGAAATTGAGACGATTTTCAGAAAAATACGGAGCGGTAAAGAACTTTCAATTCCTGAAATTCAGCAATTCAAATCGGCCATGTTGTACGAATTTGGGGTGATGGATCATTCGCGCGGCTGGACCCAGCAATTTCACATTGGCGCATTGCGCAACAACAATACCCGGCTGTTCAGAAAACTGGGTGCCGATGTGGGCTTCGATTCCATCGGCGATTTCGAGATTGCCCGTCCGTTGTCGAAACTTTTAGACAAGCTTGATATTGAAAATAAATTATCAAAAACCATTTTATACAACCTGAATCCGCGCGATAATGAACTGATCGGAACGATGATCGGCAATTTCCAGGATGGATCTGTGCCTGGTAAAATGCAGTTTGGCTCAGGCTGGTGGTTCCTCGACCAGAAAGATGGCATGGAAAGACAGATGAATGCTTTGTCGAACCTCGGTTTGCTGAGCCGGTTTGTGGGAATGCTAACCGATTCTCGCAGTTTTCTTTCCTACACCCGTCACGAATATTTCAGAAGAACTTTGTGCAATTTGTTGGGAAATGATGTTGAAAACGGTGAAATTCCGAACGATATGGAATTGTTAGGCCAAATGGTGGAAAACATCTGTTTTAATAACGCAAAGAACTATTTCAACTTTTAAAGCCTCCCCTGACCCCTCCGCAGGAGGGGAAGTATGAAGTCGAGTTCTTTAAAATTGAAGCAAAATTATTGTAAAACTTGCTGCCAAAAGCCTCACCCTGCGGGGGAGGTTGGAGGGGGCTAATTATTTAAAGATGAAAGTAATAACTTTTGGTGAAATCATGCTGCGACTGGCAACACCCGACTATCTCCGGTTTTCGCAGAGCAATATGTTTTCAGCAACTTTTGGCGGTGGAGAAGCCAATGTGGCGGTTTCGCTTGCCAATTTTGGCATTCCTGTTGAGTTTGTAACCCGCCTGCCCAAAAATGACATTGCACAGGCTTGTGTGATGGATATCAGGAAATATGGTGTGGGTACCGGAAATATTATCTGGGGTGGCGACCGGCTGGGGATTTATTTTCTGGAAACCGGCGCTGTAAGCCGTGGCAGCAAAGTGGTTTACGACAGAGCTCATTCTGCCATTGCCGAAATAAAACCGGGAATGATCGACTGGCAAAAGGTATTTGAAGGAGCTTCCTGGTTTCACTGGACCGGCATTACACCTGCCATTTCTCAGGGGGCTGCCGACGTTTGTCTGGAAGCAATTCAAACGGCCAATAAGTTAGGGATTACCGTTTCGTGTGATTTGAATTTCAGGAAAAATCTGTGGAAATACGGCAAAAAAGCAAGCGAAATTATGCCATTACTGGTTGCCGGAACCGACATTGTTTTGGGAAATGAGGAAGATGCTGAAATGGTTCTGGGCATCAAACCCGAAGGTGTTGATGTTACTGGAGGCCACATAGAAGCAGCTGCTTATGAGTCGGTTTCGAAACAAATTATGGAAAGATTTCCACGATGCAAAAAGGTGATCACCACACTCCGTGGTTCTGTAAACGCCAATCATAATAGCTGGTCGGGTGTGCTTTGGGACGGGAAACAGCTTTTTGAAGCGCCAACCTACCAGATTACACACATTGTTGACCGGGTTGGTGGCGGAGATTCATTTATGGGCGGACTGATTTATGGATTGCTTACCTACACCGGTGACGACCTGAAAGCCCTGAATTTTGCAGTGGCAGCCTCGTGTCTGAAACACACCATTTACGGCGATTTCAACCAGGTTACTGTTGACGAGGTGGAAAAACTGATGGGTGGAGATGCCTCGGGTAGGGTAGCGCGGTAATAACCCAATTAAAAATGAAAAATTTGAAATGAAAAATTAAAATGGGCTGCTATGGATATTGATTTAGCTGAAAGATTATTCGAATTTGCTGTTAGAAACATTAAGTTTCTAAAATTCATTCCACAGGAACCTGAATTTAAAAATATCAGGTTTCAGCTTTCGAGATCATCGTCTTCTTCAGGCGCAAATTATGAAGTAGCACAAGCTGCTTATTCAAAACAGGAGTTTCTGTTCAAAATAGATATTTCACTCAAAGAAATGAGAGAAAGCAACTATTGGTTAAGGTTAACGAATGCAACTGTTTCATTTGAAGATGAGCAAAAAACTGAATTGAATAAACTCCTTGAAGAATCAGTGGAACTCAAAAATATCCTTGGCAAAATTGCTGCTTCGACAAGAAACAATTTGAAATGAAATTACTTTATCACTGATTTATTAATTTTTAATTCATCATTTTTAATTTTTAATTGACCAATGGCAAAATTTACAAGAATAGAAGTTGCACTTAAAATGAAGGAAACCGGCATGGTTCCGGTGTTTTATCACAAAAATGCCGAAGTGTGCAAAAACGTGGTGAAAGCCTGTTACGACGGAGGTGTACGCGTTTTTGAGTTCACCAACCGTGGTGATTTCGCCACCATGGTTTTTGCCGAACTCAATAAATGGACCATTGAAAATTGCCCGGAGATGATTCTGGGTGTTGGTTCGGTAATCGACGAAGGAACCGCTGCCATGTATCTTGCGCTGGGAGCCAATTTTATTGTTTCGCCGGTGATTGATGAAGGTACAGCCCGTGTGTGCAACAAACGGAAAGTGTCCTGGAGTCCGGGATGTGGCTCGGTTACTGAAATAAACAGGGCACACGAACTGGGTGCCGAAGTGGTAAAAATATTCCCAGGCTCGCAGGTTGGCGGGCCCGAATTTGTAAAAGCCGTAAAAGGACCAATGCCCTGGGCAAGTTTGATGCCCACCGGAGGTGTAACGCCCGATGAATCAAACCTCAAAGCATGGTTCATAGCCGATGTCACCTGCGTGGGAATGGGATCGCAATTATTTCCGAATGTGGTTCTTGAAGAAGGAAATTATTCGTTAATTACAGAAAAATGCAGAGAAGTACTGAAAATCATTAAGAAATACCAATAATTATTAAACTGAAACCAATGATTCAATCCGCTACTAATCAAAAAATGACAAGCTTCAGATGGGTGATTGTCTCCATGCTTTTTGTGGCAACAACCATCAACTACCTCGACCGCCAGGTTCTATCGCTTACCTGGGATGAATTTATCAAACCGGAATTTCACTGGGATGAGTCACATTATGGAACCATCACATCTTTCTTTTCCATATTCTATGCAGTGTGTATGCTCTTTGCCGGGCGTTTTGTTGAATGGATGGGAACCAAAAAAGGTTTTTTATGGGCTATCGGTGTGTGGAGTGTCGGTGCCTGTTTACACGCTGCCTGCGGAGTAATTACAGAAATCAATGTGGGATTACACTCAAAAGCTGAACTGATTGCTGCTACAGGAGATATGGCCGTTTTAATTGCTACCGTCAGTATGTGGGCGTTTCTGGTGGCGCGGGGCATTCTTGCTTTGGGTGAAGCAGGTAACTTTCCGGCAGCTATTAAAGCCACTGCTGAATATTTTCCGAAAAAAGACCGTGCTTATGCCACTTCCATTTTTAATGCAGGAGCATCCATCGGGGCACTTTTTGCACCACTTTCTATTCCGCCGTTAGCCAGTCACTTTGGCTGGGAAATGGCATTTATCATCATCGGGGCGCTGGGTTTTCTGTGGATGGCATTCTGGGTTTTTCTGTATGATGCACCGGCACAAAGCAAACGTGTGAGTGCGCCTGAACTTGAATATATTGAGCAGGATAAACATGAAATAAATGAGCTTACCGGAAAGAAAGCTGAAACTGATAAGAAAATTCCGTTTCTGAAAACTTTTTCTTACAAACAAACCTGGGCCTTTGCTGCGGGTAAATTTATGACCGATGGAGTTTGGTGGTTTTTCCTGTTCTGGACGCCTTCTTACCTGAATACCCAGTTTGGTATCAAAACTTCGGAAGGTCTTGGAATGGCGCTGATTTTCACATTGTATGCCATCGTAACCGTGCTCTCCATTCTGGGTGGAAAACTACCAACGATTTTTATCAACCGCAGCGGACAGGATCCTTATGCAGCGCGTATGAAGGCCATGTTGATTTTTGCGTTCTTTCCGCTGGTTGTATTGCTTGCACAGCCACTTGGGATGGAATTTGCCGATCTTGGCAGAAATGCAGCCTGGTTGCCGGTTTTATTAATTTCTATTGGTTGTTCGGCTCACCAGGCATGGAGTGCCAACCTGTTTTCAACTATCGGCGATATGTTCCCGAAAGGCGCAATTGCCACAGTTACCGGAATTGGCGGAATGGCAGGTGGTGTCGGTTCTATGATCCTTCAGAAAAGCGCCGGTAACCTGTTTGTGTATGCCGGTGAAACCAACATGACTTTCTTCGGATTTGTGGGTAAACCAGCCGGGTATTTTGTGATTTTCTGTGTTTGCGCTGTTGCCTATCTTATTGGATGGGTGATCATGAAATCGTTGGTACCAACATACAAACCAATTGTTTTACACGATTAAATCAATTCTGAAATGATAAATGGCAGAAAGCGGGTTTTGCCCGCTTTCTGTTTTTAGGAACATGCTGAAAATATAGGTTAAAAAAATAATCTGAAGTAATGAAAGTTTTTGTTTTTGATCTCGATTTTACGCTCTGGGATGCCGGGGGAACCTGGTGCGACTGCACGAATCCGCCTTATTTTCTGAAAAATGGCCAGGTTTTCGATCAGTCTGGCAATCATATCCGTTTGTATCCTGATGTGCTTAAGACTTTGCAATACCTTCGTCAATTCCAAAAAAAAATAGCGGTTGCCTCGCGAACCAATGAACCGGCATGGGCAAGGGATTTGCTGACGAAAATGGGCATTTCGCATTTTTTCGACGCTCAGGAAATCTATCCCGGCAGCAAAATCATGCATTTAAATAACATCAGCAAAAAACTCAATACTCCCTTTCACGAAATTGTGTTTTTTGACGATGAACACAGAAACATTGACGACGCCTTAAAATTAGGTGTTAAACCAGTTCTGGTGGGGCAGGGCATTACTTTTGAAATGGTAAACCGTTACATGAATGAATAAATATTCATGTTAAAAAATGCCTTTTTCTGCATTCTTGAATTCAAATCCGGTTAAAAATAATCTCAAAAGTTGACCCCTCGTTTTCGGTGCTGTAAACTTTTATTTCGCCCTGGTGTAAATGCACAATTCTTTCAACAATCGATAAACCTATGCCAAAACCACTGATGTAACGCGAATTTGAAGCACGGTTAAAAGGTTTGAAAATGTGTTGAATTTCGTCAGCAGGGATTCCGATTCCGGAGTCAGAAATGAGAATTTTCAGAATGCCGGGAATCAGTTCAATTCGTATTTCAATCAGGTCTTCGGAAAATTTGCAGGCATTTTCAATCAGGTTTTTGATCGCCATTTCCAATAGCCCCGAATTTCCCTCAATCAGCAAATCTTTGTCGTTCTCGGTGTAATCAATTTTTGGGACTATCTTCCGGGCCGGGTATTTTGTTTTTACGGTCTGAATGGCCGAAAAAACCACTTCGTCGGCTCTTACCATTGTTTTGTTAAATATGTTATCACGGTTCATTTGCGCCAGTTCCAGCAAATTACTGATGAGTGTGTTAATTTTGTGCAAATCAGCTGCTAACCGCGAAAGATGTTTTTCATACTCCTCATTTTCCCTTGTTTTACTCAACAGGTAGTCAGTTTCGGCTATCATAACCGCCAATGGTGTGCGCAATTCGTGCGAGGTGTTCTTTACAAAATCGTCCTGGCTTTTAAAGGCAAGTTCAATATCGGTAAGCATCTGGTTGAAAGTCGTTGCCAGTTGTTCTATTTCATCTTTTCCCGAGCCGGTTTCGAGCCGGTTACTTAACTTCTGGGAATTGATTTTTTTCACCTCGTTGTTAATTCTTGAAATGGGAGCAATGGCAATTCTCGAAAAAAAGAACGACGCCGAAATTGCCAGTGCTGAAATAACCAGGATTCCGATTACCAGAATTTTAAACAGTTCATTTAACGTGTTTTTCCGGTTTTCATCGAAAGCCAGTACATACACTTTATAATATTCACCTTTGTAAAAATGTTTGTAAATAACCCCGTCTTTGTGTGCTTCAGCGATGTATTCCGTTATCGGGCCATTTGTCATAACAGGTAGATTATCAGCCGACAGAACCTGCAGGTTATTTTGATAAATAATTTCTTCTTTGGGGTTGATGATGGCAATTTCTTCTTCCTTTAACGAAATAGTGGTCAGATGAATTTTCTTTAAAAGCAGCGAATCAACTTCTTCCACGTTAATCAGCAAAATGGCACTGTTCTGGGCTTTTTCCAACAAATTTTCCCTGAATTTGCTAATCTGTATGGTATAAAAAAAATAGTAAACCAGCACCGAGAAAAACAATAGTAATCCTAAAACAATAAAGGAGAATTGAAAGGATAATCGCGTAGTTATTTTCATACCTGGCCTGCAAATACTGTTAAAGTTCCTTTTCGCTGCAATAAAAACCGAAGCCAAATTTTGTATGAATAATTTTCGGCTCGAAATCTTTGTCGATTTTTTTCCGGAGATAATTGACATACACGTCAATTATGTTTGTGCCGGTTTCAAAATCGAGGTTCCATACTTTTTCTATGATGTAATCGCGCGAAAGCAACTTGTTTTTATGGGTCATCAGCGTTTCCATGAGTGCAAATTCCTTTTGTGTCAGCTCAATTTTTTTATCGCCCCGCCTCGCAGTTTTTGTGTCGAGGTTGAGTTCAAAATCGGCAACAACCAGCTTGTTGTCCGGCCTGTTTTTTACGCCCGATCGCTTGATGAAAACATTCACTCTAGCCAGCAATTCCCTGAAATCAAAAGGTTTCAGCACATAATCGTCGGCTCCTGCATTGAATCCGGTGAGTTTGTTATCGGCGGTACCCAGTGCTGTCAGCATAATGATCGGTACATTGGAATTGTTTTTCCTGATTTCGTGACAGAGTTCGTAACCATTCATCAGCGGAAGATTGATATCGAGAATAATGATATCGAAGTTGTTGTTTTCAGCCATCATTTTCCCGGTATAACCATCACCGGCCACTGAAACCTCGAACCCGGCATCGGCAAACTGTTTACACAGAATATCGGCCAGTCTTTGTTCGTCTTCAACTATCAGGATTTTTACTTGCATCGTGCTCATTTTTTGTACGCCTAATTTACAACACTTTCCCAATGACTGTTCTTTTTAAGGAGATTCTAATAAATTTCTAACCAGACTCTAAGCAGGCAAATCAATTGATAATCCAATATTTACATTTTAAATATATAACCATGAGCTGGAATTGGAAAGAATATAATATGAAAGGGTGTTTACCCATGATTTTAATTTTTGTTGGTATTGTTGTGGTAATGATTTTACTACAGGTTTTTGTAATTAAATAATCTCCTGATTCAAGATCGTTCTTAAAAATAGGTTGGCAAATAATTCATTATTCTATATCACTTTTTTGTTGTAAAATGTTGTAATTCATTTAATCTGAAGGTTTCCGACTTAGGTCAACTTCATTTTCATTCAGCAATTTTTTTCAACCGAAGGAAAATTCAGATTTATTGTTATGAAACGAAAAGTCCCGGGCTTAATTGACCGGGACTTTTGGATTTTATTGCATTGAAATTTTAAAGTTTTACGGTTGCTTTTACATCGTTGGCTTTTGCCGACTGGTAATCGATGGTGATTTCGCCTTTTCCTTCCACCAGAAACTGGTATTCAACCACACCAAAACTAGGTACTGCCAGGAACTGAATTTCAGGTTTGGCTTCTTTGTAACTAACCTTGTTCAGCCTGAAATCCTGAATTTTGCCACCAGCCACAACTTTTCCACCCGTTACTTTCAGGATGTCGGGTGTGTAGAGTTTTCGTTTAAAAGCATCAGCAGTCATCGACGACAGCCCGTTTTTGTTTTTCAGCCTCACTCGTACCTGTGTCAGGTTTTTCCCGATTTCCTTTACTTCAAAAACTTCCATCGAAATTTCGGGTGTGTTTTCAGCGGCAAAAAATACAACTGCCGCGTTGCGGTGAACCAATTCGTTCAGCATAAAAGGCTGGGGGAGACGTGAACTCAATTTCACCCAGCCACCAATTTCAACTTCGCCATAAACCGGGTGGTTGAATGGTTTCCATTCGGTGTACATTTCGCCTTGAGTGAGGTAATCGCTGAATTTAAGCTGCTCACGAACTTCCTCCGGGTTGGCACCGCGTCTTCCTTCTGTCGGCTGCTGTGCCTGCGGCTGGACAGTTTTTTCGCTTTTACCTTTGAAGGTTTCGGTTTCGCGCTGGAACAATTCGCCCACAAACGAATAGATGCCGAAATTGAAAAACAACTGCGAATCAGAATCCCCGTAAGTCGGATACAAATCGTAAGATGGCTGGTAAACATAGCCGGGCGTCATTCTTTCTGCATCTTTGCCAATTACATCATACGCGGCAATATCAGCTGCTTCCATTCTTGTTGACTTTTCTGATGGTACTCTCAGCCACATTCCGCCGTTGTTGTGAAACGAAAATGCGATGATGATATTCGGGCGGTGCATAATAAACTCATTGATCGCTTTGATTCCGGTTCCCGAGAAAGGGTAATTACCGGCTCCGCTTTGCACATATTGTGGCATCCAGTTGTGGCCGAAATTGCGGTTCGGATCGAGATAACCTTCCGCATCTTCGTTCAGGCGGCCATCATTGTCGTTGTCAATTCCTTCAGAACCCAGCAGTGTGTATTCGCCCTTTTCTCCCGGTTTCACACGCACAAGAATCCGCGGGTCGTCGGGATCGGCTTTGTATTCACCGTTCGGGTCCTTGATTCTCATTTGTGTGATGCTGCCATCGCCATCCAGATCGTCGGGTGCATCTTCATCAAACAATCCGTCTTTGTCATCATCATTCGGAATGCGGATACTCCGGCTCGAACTGGGTGTGTGTGCATCGGCAAAAAAATGGTAACGCCCGTCAACATTCACCACCGGAATGATGTAGTGCGCATTGCGGTCAACAGCTTTTGTCACTTTGTCGTTTTCGCCATATTTTGTAAGCAGCATGTTGGCGTAATACAAACAAACCTCGCCTGCCTGAATTTCGTTTCCATGAATGTTTCCATCCACATAAACACCTGGTTTACTTAAAGCATCTCCGGTTTTTGGATTGTTGATGGTGAGCGCATAAATATCGCGGCCTTCATCGCTTTTCCCGATCACTTCAAGTTTTGTCAGCTCAGGAAAAGCTGTATTTAATGCTTTCAATGCCTGGTTTACTTCGTCGTAATTGTAATAACGATCGAACCGCAGTGGTACTTCAATTTTTGATTTAGTTGCTGAAAAGGCTGTGATAAACAATGTCAGCAAAATTCCGAGTGATATAATTTTCTTCATAATTAACCTGCGATTTTAATTTGTTTTTCAGATGTACCAAACACAGCCGATTCGATAATGGCTTTGATTTCAGGATTTTTATCGGTCTGGATGATCCAGGTAAGTTTTTTGACCTGGTTTCCGCCGATGGATCCCAGCGGAGTTCTTTTGATTCCTTCCAGAATTTTGATGTCGCCTTCGAGCACAACCACAACCGGCGCAGGCTGGCTGTTTCGTTGTCCCATGGCAATCGGGTACGATAAATAGCCGGTGTTTTCGACAAACAATTCAAGTTTGTAAACACCACCGCCAAGAGCCGTCAGTTTTTTATCCGAAATAGTTATTTTGGGTAATTGTGTTGAAAGATGCAACAGCCATGGAAGCTGTGTTCCAAGCAACGAATCAATTCTTTCGGGTTTTGGCGTCGATTCGAGATAAGGAATGTAACCACCGATTTCAACTTCGCCCAGCGTGGGGTGGTTGTATTTCTGCCACGGAACAAATCCTTTGCCTTCCCATTCTTTGTCGGAGTAGGCAAGCAAAGCTTTGTCCCTTTCACTCAGTTCTCCTTCTTTTTCCTTTTTGGGCGCGCTTTTCATCATACCGGCCATTTGTTTGGGTGTAACGCGGCCCGATTTCATCATTTCAATCACTCCACTTGCGGAAAATCTGTCGGGTGCGTTGTTCGCTTTCAGAAATGCACTGATTTTTTCTTCACCCAATGCCACAAACTCATCGGTACTCATTTTTTCAACATCGTCAATCGAAACGGCACTGTCGGTTTTCTTTTCTTCCTTCACTTTCGGAACTGTAAACAAATTCATGCTGAACGAAGGAACGCCCAGGTGATAGTAGGCCCACAATTCAAAGGAGCCATCTTTGTCGCCCGGCGCTTCAAGCCTGTCGGTTCCGTATTTTTTCGATTCGAGGTATTTCTTATAATCGCCGGCGAATTTTGTGTAGAATTTCAGGTCATCATCCAGCGGATTTACAGCCGCCCCCAGTCCGAGCATTCCGGCAATCTGCGAAGGTGTGATTTCCATTCCGGCAGGCATATTTTGTTTTACAATTTCAACCAGTTCGTCCATCGAAAATGATTGTTCCGGGTCGATGTTCAACATTCGGGCGTAGCGCGCCGGTACTTTGATGTTTTGCATGCTGGCCCCGCCTTTCCGGCCACCTTTGGGTGCAGCCACGCAAAAGTCGGAGTTGCCCAATGTGAAAGCCATCGCGATTTCAGGGTGGGCATACATAAATTTCATCAGCGCGAAAACTTCGGGCGTTTGTCCGGCCCAAAGTCCTGCTTCTTTATTATCGTGCGGGAAGAGATGCGGAAAACCGATTCCCGGATTGATTCCACCTTCGCCGTCTTCGTTGTATTGTTTGTCATTGTCGTTGTCAATGCCTTCATCATAAATTTTGTATTCGCCTTTTTCACCTTTCGCCGGGTCAGCTTTTACCAGGATTCTCGGGTCGTTTTTCGAAACCACCAGGTTACCTTCCGGGTCTTTCACCCTGATTTTGGTAATGGTTCCATCGCCGTTCAAATCATCAAAACCATCTTCGTTGGTGACTTCGTCGGCATCGTTGTTTAGCTGAAAATCATTCACCGTCCTTCCGTATTTTACTTTCGCAAAATAGCCCTTTGCCGCATCGGGATTGGGATTTGGAAGAATGTACCATTTCATGTTTTCGCGGTACTTTGCCGAATCGAGCAACATTTTAGCCAGAAAAAGGGCACCTTCGGAGGAAAGCGGGTTGTTCCCCTCGAAATTAGCACCCGTAAAAACAGCAGGAACACCTTTCAGATTGGCCCCGATTTCGAGAATGGTAACCGGTTCTCCTCCCGGTGAGTTCGTAATAGTGTGCAGTTTCACAACAGACGGGTTGGCCTGTTGCAACTGGTTCATGATTTGCTGAACTTCGGAGTTGGTATGGTATTTACCCCCGACAGTTACAGGCTGCGCCGTTAACCGCATGCCTGCCAGTAGCAGGGTTGCCGTTAACATAAACAGATGCAGTTTTTTCACCATAGTTTGATTTTAGAAATTAAAGTTTATAATTTAAAATACTGTTTCAGTTACATTCGGTCAGATTATTGATGGTTTCTGGTACTAATTGGTTTAATACGAGAGTGGAAAATTACAGATTTTATTTTTGAAATTGCTGCTGAAAATGGTCTAAAATAAACCATCGGAATTATAAACATGTCAACCCGCCGGGTTGGAAAAATAAAAAGGGGAGTAGCCCTATAATCTTTGTAGCAACCAGATCGCCCCAAAATAGGAGGGGCGTAGCCCTGAAATCTCTATTTACATTTGAAATGCTTTTTTTCAGATGCCAGGGCTGACGCCCTTTCTTAATTATGGGCGAACTCTCTTTTTGTACAGGCAATTCTATAAACATGCCTACCTTTCGATTTATAGAAAGCATGGGAAAATATTTTATCTTTAGCATCGTTCACAAACTAACAATTTATGTATTACAGATTAACCAATTCACAAGAGAATGAATTCTTACAACTACCCGAAACCGGAATGGGGTTTCAGATTATTGAAGCCACAAAAGCCGGCAGCTATTTAAGCGAGAGGTATATTGTGCTAAATTCAGAAATAGCCATTGAAATGAATGGATTGGAAGAGTACCTTATTTCGATGGTTTTTTTACAGGGACCAGAAGTATGTAAAAGAAATCTTGAATATATTCAGTTAAAATCCATTCGGTTAATTAATAACAAGCTTTTCAGGGATATTGCGAAAGAACCGGAAAACAAAAAGGAAAAGGGTGCAATTGATAACCCTGTGGAAAAGGCCAACGGAGAAGAAATTTTTGTGCGCCTTTCGGCTTTTAAAAACGACAGAAGAGTTGACAAAGAAAACCGATGTTTAAGACCGGGAAGTTTCACAACAACAGAAACGGATTATGTAGTTTGTAAATATTTGAACGATGACCCGGTTGAACGTTATGCATTGCCCAATAATGATGAAATAAAATGGGCTTTTTATATTAAGCCTTTGAAAACAGACACATTGCAACGAGGCACTGTTCAACCAGCCAACGGAAAAAGGGGCGGTGGAAAAGAGGCTTATTTTGAAAAAGGAACAGCTAATGGAACTTTTATTAAAGAAACAGAGTATTAGAAATCATGAAAACAAAAACAATAAAATTACCGGATAATTTTGTCAACAAACTCGTAAAACTGCCTGAAAGTGGTATGGGTTTCCAGATTGTTAGAGTGATTCTGCGAAACGGAAAAGTTTTGAATAGCCAAAAAGTCCTCAATTCTGAACTATTAATATTGGAGGAAAATCAACTTATTCAAGCGATCGACATTGCGAATATTGAGTTAGAAAGTAAATAGTTTTTTTCCACGAACCCGTCCAACCCTGAACAAATTCTAAGAAATTGAAGAAAGTATTCATTTCAAAAAGCAATTCGAACAATTGCTGGAAACCGCCAAACGCGCGGTAGAAATTGCCATAGAGCAAGATGAAGACGCGGCGTTGCGGTATATCGAACAAGCCCAACGGGCTTCAATATGAATAGCCGTAGGTGAAACCTGCGGATAGAGGAAACCCGTGATAACGTATATCCCGCACATTTCACAACCCCGAATATGGTTGAATGAATCCGGTAATTTTTCACATTCAATCCCATTGGGGATTGTTGTGTGTGGTGGTCATCATCAACCATGCATTTTATGCATGGCTATTCACATTTAATCACTTCGCGATTTTGTTGCGTGCGAATGGTCTTGTTCAATGTGATAACAACGGGTGAAACCCGTTCAATGTGAATAGCCACGGGTAAAACCCGTGGTAACGTATATCCCGCACATTTCATAACCACGAATGTGGTTGAATGAATCCGGTAATTTTTCACATTCAATCCCATTGGGGATTGTTGTGTGTGGTGGTCATCATCAACCATGCATTTTATGCATGGCTATTCACGTTTAATCGCTTCGCGATTAGTATAACCAACCCACCGGGTTGGGAAAGCCAAAAGGGGCGTAGCCCTATAATCTTTGTAGCAACCAGATCGCCCCCAAATAGGAGGGGCGTAACCCTGAAATCTCTGTTTTCAAAGACAACATTCATTATAATCAAATAAGGGGCAACCCCAAAAGCATACTTTTTAACCTGCCGCTGACCGCGGCGACCTGAAAAGATAACTTTTTACCTTCCCGCTGACTGCGGCGACATGAAAAGGATTCTTTTTTGCTTCCCGCTGACTGCGGCAGCCTGAAAAGATAACTTTTTACCTTCCCGCAAACAGCGGCGGCCTGAAAAGACAACTTTTTGGCCTTCCTATGAATGATTCTAAATAAGAAACCTGCTTTTCTGATTCAGAATAAATCAATAAATTAGGGCGTGATTTCTAAACTTAAGTTCTTAAACCCAAATTTTATCATTTATGAGTCTTGTACTTGAACCTTTAACCGTGTCGGCTTTGACAAATATGGAAGCCGGACAATTGATGATTCGCCACATGGGCGATTTGAACACCATCGATGCCAGTTTACTGACAGATGCCCCGTACAACAATTATGTACAGAAAATCGGTAACCAAACCGAATTGTATTTTGCTGCCCTTGCCCAGGTGCAAAAAAGTGAAGAAACCGAAAAAATCAGCCTCGCCGATGCTGCCCGCGACAAAGCGGTAAGTTCGTTCAACCTTGCCCTGAAACTCCATGCTGCCGCCGACGACCCGGAGGAAGCCGAAGCCAGCCGTGGCCTGAAGATTTTGTTTGACACGTATAAAAACCTCGCCAAACTAAACTATGAAGCCGAATCGCTGGCCATCGACAAACTTGTAAGCGAACTGAAAACCGAAGCTTACATGATAAAGATTGATAACCTGCACATGAATAAGTATGTTACCCGCCTCGAAGAAACAAATAATGCTTTTAAAACTTTGTTCAGCGGACGCATGGTAACCACTGCCATGACCGAAAGCTACGATATGAAAGCCATCCGCAAAGAGTTGCAGGAAACCTATACTGATTTTACGGCCTATGTATTAGCCATGGCAAAGGCAACCGAAGGTCAGCTTTTTGTTACCGCTCTTAACCTGCTGAATGCCGCCCGTAAATATTACAGCGACCAGATGTTAAGTAACAATACACCCAAACCCGAAACTCCGGTTGATTAATCATCAATGTTTGCGCATAGTCTGACCCGTCGTTCTTTTCAACTGAAAAGTCGGCGGGTTTTGTTTTTATCCGCTTTGCGATCACACTTTAACAGGATACAATAATTTAATTTCTTCCGATTTTTTCAGTTTAAAACAGATTAAACATCGGGCGAATCCGTTATACAAATACTTTTGCCAATTATGGCTGATTAAGTTTTGATATTATGAAGATCAGGTTGTGTTTAGTTCCGGTTTATCTGTTGTTTCAGATCGTTTTCCTTGCTTCCGTTGAAGCACAAAATTTAATCCCGCAGACCAATGTTTTCGATGGAAATGTGGGTGCCGATAAAATCATTCTTGTTGAAGAAAGCAAAAACGAGGATAAACTGAAAGGATATTTCGTGTTAAACCGTGGCAAATCGGTGGAGGAGGCGCATCCGTTTTCGGTCGATTTGTCGGGCAGAAAGCCGTTTTTTCAATCCGATTTGTATGTTGGCTCTATCAAGTCAACTATAAAAGATTCAGCACAATGGAATGGAAAACTGAAGCTGATGAACAAGAAGAAACGGTTCTTTTTCTTTCGTCCGAAAGCAGCATTTGAACTGAGTCTTCGGCCCGGATTAAAAGCCATTCCATCAGATAGATATCAGAAAGAATTTTTTGACAATATTGAAGTTAAAAGTAACATCATTTACGGAAAGGCAAATGGTTACTGGACCAGCTCGCCGTATTCCAACGACCCGTATGTGGTGACTTTGGGCAAGGGAATGATAAAAACTTTCAAAGACAATGAACTGCTTGATTTAAAGATGGACTTGTACTTTTCGCGTACCGATTCGCTCAAAAAAAAGCCGGTGGTGATGCTGATTCACGGCGGCGCTTTTTACATTGGAAGCAAGGAATCGGCCTGTGAACAGGCGCTGGCTTATGCGCTCGCAAAACGCGGATTTTTTGTGGCTTCCATCGATTACAGGCTGGGGTTCAAACCTACAGCCACCGATATTGAAATGAGCGCCTATCGCGCCATTCAGGATGCACACGCAGCTTTACGTTTTCTGGCATACCATTCGCCCGGAATCGGTCTCGATCCGAACCAGGTTTATGTGGGCGGAACCAGCGCTGGTGCAGTGGCATCGCTCAATGTAGCTTTTATGGACAACGACGAGCGGCCGGAACGCATTCTGGAAGCAGAGAAAAAAGGCCTTACCGGGAAAATTGAAGATTCGGGAAACCGTTATACCGAATCGTTTACTATCAAAGCAGTTGCCAATATGTGGGGAGCGGTTTCCGAACTGAATATTATCGACGCCGACGAGAAAATTCCGGTATTATCCATCCACGGAACTGATGATGTGGTGGTACCTTTTGAATACGATTTCCCTTTCCGAAATTCACTCATGATAAACCGGGTGATTATGGACAAAATGTATGGCTCAAAAACCATTCACGACAGGCTGAATATTCTGGGCATAAAAAACAAGCTGGTGGCGTTGCCCGGCAAAGGCCACGAACCCGAACTGGAAACGTACAATACGTTGAACACTTACATTGACACGCTGATTTTCCATACGTCCGAGTTTTTTTATGAGCAAACAGCACCCTCTGTTTTTCTGCCAGCCAGCCAGCTTTTGGTAAAGGCAGAATCGCCATTAAAAAACATTTATTACGAAGTTGCCAACGGGAATGTGGTTGAAATTCAGGCTGAAGGCGGTGTAAAAGCGAGCAGCAATCCGGCTGATGCAACGATAATCTGGTTCGACAAAGCGAACACCCGGAAGGTGAAAGTGCTTTCCACGAATCAGTTTGACGCCTGGAGTTTAAAGGAGTTCCCGGTGGAGGTGGTGAAGTAGATTATAGTTATCGTTTTTTGATATCCTTAATGATTTTATTTGGATGCTGGCTTGTGTGAAAAATATCAACAATAATTATATAACTATCAGTTACTTCATATATAATTTTGTAGCTCCATTTTGATACTGAACGGTAGTTTTCTGGTTCAGATGCAAGAAATTCTTCAACTGAAAATTTTCCAGGGAAATCATTCAAGCTGTGAGCGAGTTTTACCAGTTCTTTCTTTACATTTCGGGCTGCTGAAACGGAATCTTTGGTAATGTATTCATAGATTTTATCCAGGTTTTCTTTTGCCTGCCTGTCCCAACGTATTGGGAGTTTACCCTTTCTTACCAATTTTTAATCTCCTCTTCAACTTCTTCCTGTGTGATAAAGTCACCGGATTTAACTCTTTGCGAAGCAGCTTTTGCCCTTTTTATCAGGCTTTCTTTTGTAATAGCAGAACCATCAACATTATAACCAGCAACATCTGATTCCTTATATTCTTTGCTCATGGCATATACCATTTTCAGAAATCTTTCGTCGGCATGATTAATGAATTCATGAATTTCTTCTCTTAATTGCTGTACTCCCATATCTGCTTTATTTTCAACAAAAATAACGATTAAAGCTATAAATAGTTTCAGCCATGTATTTTTAATCAGAGCAAATTCAAATTTTACTTTTTATAAATTAATTCAAA
>CAZXVT010000075.1:0-19659 GCA_964644015.1 uncultured Maribellus sp. | reverse complement strand
GGAGGTTCTCATTGTGAATAATGATATTTGTAGGCAATAATTCAGGAGAGCGCCCTTTTTTTATATCCTGTTTTGGATTTAGTTGAAACAGATAATTCATCAGTCGCTTGTTTTCGTAAAGTGCAAAGCAACGTGGTTCGTTTATTTGTAGTTCCAGCCATTCCGAAACTCTTTCTTCTGTTTCGTCAGTTATTGAAATGAAAAGTGTGTTTTCATCTTCATATTTGTCCACAAGTTCATTTAATAATGGAATTTCTTTTTGGCAGGGACCGCACCATGTTGCCCACAAGTTGATTACCAACGTTTGAGCATCGGCCTCGTCGCTTAAAAATTCATCACGTTTTAACTCTTCACGAATTGGATCGTCAATGTTTTCCAGATTACTGTAAAAACGGTAGGTTTTCAATTGGGTGATTTTGTTATTCAAAATAAGTGAAGCGATAAAAACTGTTGCAGCAATTAGCGGATATTTGATTTTCATACAAACATTTTTTTTTGGATTGAAAAATGTAGTCCAAAGAGAAATAGCAGAGAATAAGCCGAAATAATTATTGTTTGCGGTGTGTCAAGCAGATTTTCTGAAATTATTTGTTTGATTGCCTGAAGAGGGAAGAAATCTCCAGCATCGGATTCAAACTTTCGTTGTATAAAATTCACAAGCCAACCCTCAAGCAGCCAATAAACCAAAACTGGTAGCGCCAGTAAAGGATTTGGGCGTAAAAATGCAACTGTTAATGCAATAAATCCGGTGGCTGAAAGAAAGAGAAACTGCGAGAATATTGCGTTGTAATCTGAATTCAATAGAAGTTGCAGCGGATTTGTTTCATAAAAGAAACTAAGAAATGCATAACAAATAAAATAAAGCAGCAAAAACAAGAATGCATAAAAACAAACCTGAAGGAGGCTGTAAATAAATAACTCGTGTCGTGCCCAACCCATAACCAGCAACATTTTATAGTAACCAGTATTTACAAGGTGAATAGTACGCTGAAGCATCCAGAAAATAAAGAACAACGCTGGTAATGTTGCCTGGCTTGCCCTGATGGAAATAAATCCGGCAAGTGCTGTCCCTGCCAATTGTTTTTGTTCTACTCCAACCCAATAATCGACAAATGCCATAAAAAGGAGCGCCAATACTAAAATAGTCGCAGGCAGAACCTGTTTTTTGCTTTTTAATAGTTTTATTTCGATACTTAACATTTCCCGTTTTTTAGAAGATTGAAAATTGTCTCATTGAAATTGGTGGAAGAATCGCGCTCAACTGTACCTGCTAAAATTCCTTCCTTCAGAACAAAACAAGAATTGGCCGGCACACTGATTTCGTTTAGAAGATGTGTTGAAAGTAAAATGGTTTTTCCCTGTTCTGTTAAATCCATAATAATTTCATTCAGGAGTTTTATCCCCAGCGGGTCGAGACCGTTAAAAGGTTCGTCCCACAACAAAAAATCAGGGTTACCCACCATCGACAATGCATGGCTCAATCGCTTTTTCATTCCTGTTGAAAGTGCTTTAAAAGGTTTATCTCTGGCAATCCAAATATTCCAAAGTTGTAAAAGCCGGGTGGTTTCTTCAGATGAAACATGTTTTACTTTTTGAAGAATCTCAGCAATTTCATTCACCGTCAACGAAGGTTCTGTATTAAAAGGCTCTGTTGAAATGCCAAATTGTTTCCGGCGCAAATCAGCATCCATTGAGTTTTTAAAACTGATTTTTCCTTCGTCGGGATGAATTAGCCCGGCAATTATATTGAAAAGCGTGGTTTTTCCAGAGCCATTGTCGCCAACAAACAAGTACAGTCCGGATTGGTTAATTTCGATGTTGAGCTTGCTAACTGCTATAAAACTCCCGAATTTTTTGGTGAGATTATTTATTTTCAACATGGTTTGATGAGTTTTCTTCAAATTGAATATCCAGCGATTTCTCCCATTTCATTTCGTTTAGAAATTTTTCTTCTACCGGATTTTGTTTCAATACATTATAATTCTTCCAGAATTCTGAATTATAGGGATACTTCTTTTTATACGAATTTTCATCTTTGGCCAGTTTTTCACGATATTTAATTTTATCAAATTCTTTTCGGTCCAATTGAATTTGAGTAACGAGCAAAATCTCTTCAGCCCATTGCAAGGTTTTTATTTCTAAATCATCCAGGTTCCCATTATCGTTTTCAAATTCACCAATCGAACCATTGGGTGCCGCAATACCAGAAATATATTTTAAATAGTATTTACCATTTATCTTTTGATAGCAAATCTCATCTGGCGTCTTACTCCTTTGGTTATTTTCCAATTTATTCTTGAGAGATTTTGTATGAGGCCAACTCTTTCTTTCAATTTTTAAAATGGCAAAATCCTTTACATTGATATAGAAAAATCCACCGCTTTTTCCATGTATTTCGTGCTCAGTTACTCTTTTGCCATCAGGTAGCATTGCATTCCATATATATTTGATTTTATATACTTTAACCGAATCTAACCATACAAGACCATCAAACTCATATTTAAAATCATGATATTCCATTAAAGGTCTGAACCACCAATCCTCTTTATAAAATCGCACCATATTTTTACTATAACATCGATGAATGATATTTTTGTGCCCCCAGAATTTTTCTAAAATTTCTTGCTTTTTAGTTTGTGGAACGAGGTAATTTGAGCTCTTTCTTATTTCGTGCAGTTCTATTTTGGTTGAAGAGTAATTGTTGTCAATCCCCTTGTCTTCAATCAGTAATGCTGCCTCAATAAGTTGCGACGCTTTGCCATTGCTGAAATTTGTATTTCTGTAAAACGCTTCCATTTGAACGGTTGAGCGGTGGTAATTACGTTTGATATTTTTTACTGCTTTTTTTACAATATCAACCGCCTTGGTTCCCGGAGGAAGCACATAAATATCGCCCAGCAAATAAGGTTTTGGGTTCATTCTGATTAGCAAATTTTCATTATCAGTGTTTGGAATTTCAAGTTTTTGTGTTTCGTAGCCCAGAAATGAAAAAAGAACCAGACTTCCTGCAAATCTTCCCTGAATTCTGAAGTCAAATTCTCCTTCGGTGTTTGTAATGGTTCCGCTGCCGGCACTTTCAACCAGAATGTTAGCATACGGCAGGAGTTCACCGGTTTCTGCATCTATAACTTTTCCTTTCAGATTCAGATATAAAGGTGCTTTTGAAGCAACAATCAGGTGCGTTTCCGTTTTGGTAATTTTTAAGTTGGCCTGTTCCTGTAGTTCTGAAATACAACTGTCAGCATTAAAACTGAACTGAAAATCAGTACTGTCAGAAAGTGATACAAGGTCAGAACTATAACTGAGTTCTAATTTAAAACTCGTTGCAAGGTTTTCCAGAATTTGCAGATAAGTGCTTTGCTTCAATGATTGACTGTAGCAGGAAATTGCTGTAAAAAGTAATAAAATCAGAGTTGTGATTGACTTTCTCATGGCTTAATTTCAAAGTTATTTCCTTCCTTTTGACATGAAAGATTGAGGGTAATACAAATAGTTTTAATGATTTCTTCAGCATCTGAAGTGTTGAATTGTCCGGAATACTTGATATCACTATAATTTTCGTCAGCTAAAGCAATATTTATATTGAAATGATTTTCAATGGTTTTTAAAACTTCCGAAAGTGGAAGGTTTGTAAATGTGAGTCTGCCGGAAAGCCAGGAATTGCTGTTTGGTTTCAGGACTTTTTGTTCGCTCAATTCTTTTTTTAAGTTGTCCCATACCCCAATTTCATTTTGGGTAAGCAATACTTTATTAGTCATAAACAAACCGGCTTTTAATGCAACTTTCCCTTCATCAACAATAATTGTTTCTATATTTGGCTGACTTGCGTCTACCAGAAATTTAGTTCCAAGAACCTCAATGTGTGAATTTTTAGTTTTTATGTGGAAAGGCTTTTCATCGTTTTTGGTAATTTCGAAATAGCCTTTTCCTGTCAGTTGAACCTCTCTTTTATTTTCTTTAAATATTTGAGGGAATTTCAAACTGGCGTTTTCCGCCAGAATGACCTTCGAACTGTCGGGTAGATAAATTGTACAATTTTGAGATGCTATGATTTCCTGCCAATTCGCAGTTGAATTTGTTTGTAAAATAATTTGGGTCGCCAAAACCAAAATAACAATAGCTGCTGCTGCCCGCCAAACTATTCGAATGTTTTTCCTTGTATTTATTTGTTGGTGAACCTTTTCAAGAGCTTTTATTTCATCTGTAGCAAAATCAGAATTTAGTTTTTCAGAAAACGAATATGTTTTTCGAAACTCTTCAAATATCTTTTGGTTTTCTGCCGACTCAGAAAGCCATTTATCTAATTCTTTCTTTTCTTTTTCAGAAATTCTGCCTTCAAAAAATTGGATAATTTGATTTATGGGAATTTGTTTCATCGTTTTTTCTGCAATGAACCTTGCCGAAAATGAATCCCCTAAGAAACGTTTAAATTTTTTTATGAAAGATAAATAAGCAGGGTAGCGGGAAACAGGTGAAGGTATGGTTTTAATTCTTCATGTAATTTTGAAACCGCAATAGCAATTTGGTTCTCAACGGTTTTTACTGATATTTCCAAATATTCGGCAATTTCTTTCTGTGTGAGGCCTTCCAATTTATTAAGGATAAAAATCTGACGGCATTTCTCAGGGAGTTTTTCTACAGCTTTATGTAAATGTGGAAGGAAGAATGAATAATCATCTGTTTCCTCCGTATTTAATCTGAAATTTCTGACATAATGTGAAATATGGTTTGTATGAATCGTTTTGTGTCGCAACATTTTCATCGACTCAAAATAGACAGATTTAAACAGAAATGCTTTTGGGTTATCAGGAACTACTATTTTTTTTCGGTTTTCCCAGAGTCGAACAAACATTTTCTGAACTGCTTCTTCGGCCTCGTCACCATCGTTTAAAAAAGTACGGGCAAAGCTACATAAACTCTTATAGTAACTGAGGAATAACAGGTCGAATGCTTTTTTATCACCTGATTTAATTTGATGGAAAAGCTCTGAAGTATTCAATGTTTTTTTGTAATAAAAACAAAGATGGAAAATGCGATTCAAATTTCCAATCTATCCAATTATATCTTTTAAAGCAACTTCTATTTCAGGAAATTGAAACTCAAATCCCTTCTCCAATAACTTTGATGGAACTGCACCCGGAATATCTGTCAGCAAAACAGCGGCTTCTCCTAAAACCAGTTTTATTACAAATTCTGGAATTACAAAAAAGGCATTTCTGTTAAGGCTTTTTGCAAGTGATTTTGTAAACTGTTTATTGGTAATCAAAATCGGAGCGGTTAAATTGAAGGTGCCATTTTTCGAATATTGGTCAACTGCCCAAATAAAAGCTTTTGCCACGTCGGTTTCATGAATAAATGGAAAATACTGTTTACCACTTCCGATGGTTGCACCCAATCCCAGTTTAAACGGAAGTAACAGGTTGGTGATTGTTTTTGCTTTTTCCCCGATTACCAACCCGATTCTGAAAACTATTCTGTTTACCTCTTCAGGAAGTGTATTTGATGCATTTTCCCAGTCAGTTACAACCACTCCGATAAAACCTGTTTCAAAATCAGCACTGTCTTCGTTGTGTATTTTCCCGGGTTTATAAATTCCGATTGCCGATGCCTGGATAAATTTGCGCGGTCTTTTCCCCGGTTCAAGCATTTTAATTGCTTCAACAAGGTTTTTTGTCGATTGAATGCGGCTGTCGTAAATTTCTCTGCGATTTTTTTCTGACCAGCGGGTTAAAATTGGCGATCCGGAAAGATGGATAATAACATCAGCTCCTTCGATATGTTTTTTTAATAGTGATATTTCGCCAAAAAGCAAATTTCGGGGAATAGGCTCTGCCTTGTGCCCCCGGGAAATCAGTTCATTCGAAATCAATGATCCGAGATAGCCAGACATTCCTGAGATTCTTATTTTCATGTATATAAATTTTCAATCATGTTACTATAAAACTGGTAATCAGTATATTATTTTAATCTGCTTTTGCTGCCACATTGAATTAACTCCACTTTGTAACGTTGAACGTTGTTTCGCATGAAAATTTATTTATTCAATGTAGTTGAATGTAAAATCATGCTCATTTCATGACACAATTAATTTTCGATAAATATCATGTTTATAACAAAACTTACAGAATTGAGTTGATAAAATTTGGTGACAACATCAATCATTTGTTTCTTTGTTTTTCATTTCAAATTTTGTAATTAATATTGTTATTATTTGAAATTCAATGTATAAGAATTGATAATGTTACGAAAAACAAGGCTAATCTGGAAACTCAATTCCAAAAAGAATATCAATAAACTGGTTGCCTGGCGTATCTCTGTTATTTCAGACAGGAAATTTCTTTATGTGCTAAGCCTTTTGGTCGGACTGTTCAGTGGATTGGCTGCTGTTACTTTGAAAAAACTGGTGCATTTTGTGGCTGAAAGTCTGACAGAATGGTTTGCTATCGATGGAATCAGTTATTGGTATCTTGTATATCCATTGATCGGAATTACGTTAACAGTGCTCTTTGTCAGATATGTGGTAAAAGACAATATCGGGCACGGGGTTTCAAAAATATTGTATTCAATTTCAAGTCAAAGCAGCCGGATAAAACCGCATAATAACTGGTCGTCGATGGTAGCCAGTTCGCTTACAATTGGTTTTGGCGGATCAGTAGGAGCCGAAGCGCCAATCGTATTAACAGGTGCATCCATCGGATCGAATCTCGCGCGTACATTCAAACTGAACTATAAATATATCACCCTGATGATTGGATGTGGCGCAGCCGGTGCCATTTCTGGTATTTTCAGTGCACCAATAGCCGGCATTGTTTTTACGCTCGAAGTGTTGATGCTCGATTTGTCGATGGCTTACCTGATTCCGTTGCTTATTTCGGCCATCTCTGCAAATCTCATTTCATTTTTATTAATGGGTGAGGCCGAAGCAATCCGGTTTATGCATGTTCACCCGTTTCAGATTGAAAATGTAGGCTATTATATTTTGTTGGGGATTTTTACCGGATTGATGGGGCTCTATTTTACACGTTCATCCATGTGGCTTGAAAAGTTATTCGGTAGCATAAAACTGGGTGGTGTTAAATTAATTACCGGTGGCATTATTCTGGGAACGCTGATTCTTGTTTTTCCTCCGTTATGGGGTGAAGGCTATACAAGTATTTCTTCAATCTTTAACGGGCATGGAACCGATTTAATGAATAATTCCATCTTTTTCAAGGTGAAAAATGATGATTATGCATTGCTTGTAGTATTGGGCGGAATACTGATTTTTAAAGTGCTTGCAATGGCTTCCACCACCGGATCGGGCGGAATTGGCGGCATTTTTGCACCCACATTATTTATGGGTGCAATAGCCGGTTTTTTTCTTGCAACACTCTTCAATACATTTTTTAAGACGGGTTTGCCCGACGATAATTTTACGCTGGCAGGTATGGCCGGAATGATGGCTGCTGTAATGCATGCCCCTTTGACAGCCATCTTTCTGACTGCTGAAATAACAGGAGGTTACGGATTAATTATTCCTCTCTTAATAACATCAACAATAGCATATTTGACCATCATGCAGTTTGAGCCCCATTCTATTTATACAAAGCGCCTGGCACAACGCGGAGAATTGATTACACACCACAAAGACAAGGCTGTTTTGCACTTTATGCAAGCCCGGAAACTGATAGAAACTGATTTCGAGATTCTTTCACCCAATGCAAAGCTGGCTGATCTTGTTCAGGCAATTTCTCACTCAAACCGCAATCTCTTTCCGGTAGTCGATGAAAATGGCATTCTGAAAGGTATGGTCAAACTCTCGGATGTACGCGGGATTATTTTTGAACCCGATTTATACGATAAAGTTTTCGTGAAAGATTTGATGTACATGCCTGAGTATTTTATTTCGCCTGCCGACAACATGGAAGATGTTGCCGAGAAATTTGAAACATCGGGCAGATATAATCTGGCTGTGATCGACGATGGAAAATACATCGGATTTATTTCAAGAGCCAGTGTTTTTTCCAAGTACAGAAATATTATCCAGGATTTTTCCAACGATTAAAAATGAATTTCATGCAAACCCGTCGTTCGTTTATAAAAAAAAGTACGGCTGTACTTCCTGTTATCTGTTTTTCAAATCAGATGCTTGCCGGTAATGTCGGTGAAGCTGGCAATTTCCCGGTAGTGGTTTCCACCTGGAATCATGGAATACCTGCAAATCAGGCAGCCTGGGAAATACTTGAAAGTGGCGGGAGTTCGCTTGATGCGGTGGAAGCTGGTGTCAGGATTCCGGAAGCCGATCCTGAAGTGATTACTGTTGGTTATGGCGGAATTCCGGATGCAGATGGTAAAGTCACGCTCGATGCCTGTATTATGGATGAGAAGGGCAGGGCAGGAAGCGTCACATTTCTTGAACACATCAAACATCCCATTTCCGTTGCCCGTTTGGTGATGGAAAAAACACCGCATGTGATGCTCAGTGGCGATGGAGCTTTGAAATTTGCACTCGAAAATGGCTTTAAAAAAGAGAACCTGCTGACACCAAAAATGAAAGCTGCGTGGAAAAAATGGAAAAAAGAAAAACGGGCTTTCAGTACAAAAATCAATATCGAAAACCAGCTTTTGGAAAATCACGACACAATCGGGATGCTGGCAATTGATGAGGAAGGCAGAATATCGGGCGCCTGCACAACCAGCGGAATGGGATATAAATTGCATGGCAGGGTGGGAGATTCGCCCATTATCGGGGCCGGTCTGTTTGTTGACGGTGAAGTGGGCGGAGCTGTTGCCACCGGCTCCGGTGAACTGGTAATGAAAACACTGGGGTCATTTCTGGTGGTTGAAATGATGCGTAACGGAAAATCGCCCTCTGAAGCATGCGAAGAAGCCGTGAAAAGAATAGCCAGGAAAATTCCGGATTATAAAAATCACCAGGTAGGATTTTTGGCGTTGAACCTGAAAGGGGAATATGGATCATTTTGTATTCAACCCGGGTTTAATTATGCTGTAAAAAATGGCTCAACCGAAAAACTCATCGATGCCGAAGCATGGTTTAAAACATTATAAGTATATTTTTATCAATAGAATTATAGAATCAAATCCTGATTGTCTGAATCAGGATTAACCGGATTAGTGGATTTTCAGAATTAAAAAATTTGTGGATTCCACAATCCTGTCCATCCTTCCATCCCGCAAATCCTGATTCAGACATTTTTATTCATACCTCAGCGCCTCCACTGGATTTCGCGTAGCGGCTTTCCACGACTGAAACGAAACCGTGAGCAGTGCAATTCCCAGCGCAAGCAAACCGGACAGGGCAAAAATCCACCAGCTTAGTTCGGTTTTGTAGGCAAAGCTTTCGAGCCATTTGTGCATGGCGTACCAGGCAAGGGGAGTGGCGATTACAAATGCGATGGCGACCCATTTTACAAAGTCTTTGTTTAGCATGGCCATTATTTCCGAAATCCGGGCGCCGTTCACTTTGCGGATACCGATTTCTTTGATTCGCCTGTTGATTGAAAAAACAGCCATCCCTAATATTCCTAACACACAAATGCCAATCGCCAGCGCCGAAAACAGGGATGTAATATTTTTCATCCTGATTTCCTGCTGGTACTTTTCAGTAAGCATATCGTCAAAAAAACGATAGGAAAAATCGCGCTGGTCGCGGTGTTTACGATACACATCGCGGATGTACCGAAGTGTTTGGTCACGGTTATTCCCCGATATTTTAATGTTGATTGTACCCATATTCTGCGGGTCGTTTAATAGCATTATCGGGCCGATGGGCTGGTGCAACGGGCGGAAATGAAAATCTTTCACCACGCCGACAATGACATTATTCCCGATTCGTTGTCCGAGCGGGTCGGCAAAATCAAGCATTTTTTCGGCAGTTTCGTTTATTACCACCGGAAAGGAAACCGCATATTCTTTTTCCTGCTTTTTACTTTCCCTTGCTTTTTCCCATTCTTTCCAGTAAGCGCTGTAATCCATTTGCAGAAACTGGCCTTTCACCATCTCTAATTGGTATGTTTTTGCAAAATCCTGGTCAACCCAAAACAACGAAAGATTGAGACTGTCTGTTGTTCCCTGGTGGTCGAGGGGCATTGTCATTTTCCACCCGAAATCAACCGGAGCATAAGCGCTGGCCGAAACTCCCTGGATATCCGGATTTTTCAGCAATTCGTTTTTGAATCCTGAATTATTGTACCACAGTCCGGTGGGAACAACCACAATATTCTGGTGGTTCAAACCCAAATCTTTGTTACGGACAAAATCGAGCTGTTTCATAAAAATAAAAGTTGCCGTAATAAAAAAAATGGCAATACTGAATTGGACCGTAACCAATACACGGATAAAACCGCTTCGCGACCCGGTAAGCGTTCCTCCTTTAAAAATGCCGGATGGATTGAGTGAAGAAAGAAAAAGCGATGGGTAAATACCCGAAACAACACCTGTAAAAATGGTGATTGCGATTAAGCTGAGCAAAAAGCCCGATGAAAAATGAAACTGTAGTTCCTGACCGGTTAGCCGGTTAAACCAGGGGAGGAGCAGAACAATAAAAACCAGCGCTGCTACCGTTGCCAGCAGGGTTTGAAAAACCGACTCGCCCATAAATTGCCCGATAATATGATTTTGCCCGGCCCCGTTAACTTTTTTAATACCGATTTCGGTTGAACGTTCCGAAGCCCGCGCCACCGAAAGCACCGAAAAATTCAGCGATGCCATCAGGATAACCAGCAACGCCAACCCCGAAAAAATCCAGATATATTTATAACTGCTGATATTTTTATCGTAAATGTAGGTTTCATAGTCGGTATGCAGATGAATGTCGGACAGCGGCTGAAACATCAGCTTGTCGGTTTTATTTGAATATTTGCTGATGTGATTTGATACCTGTGCCAAAAAGGTTTTATCGATTTGTGCATTTTCACGGAGTTTGATGTAAACATGAACATGCGCTTTGTCGCCCCAATGGTTCGAAAAGCTGACTACTTCCCGGTTCGCCCCGGTTAGTAAATATCCAAAATCGATGTGCGAGTTTTTGGGTATTCTTACCACGCCCGTCACTGTATAAACTTCTTTGGAGTATTTGTCATCGATAACTGCTTTCCCAAGCGCGGGTTCATTGCCGAAAAGCTTTTTTGCCACAACTTCCGAAAGAATAATCCCCGACGGATTTTCAATGGCATCGAATGCCTCGCCTTCGATAAATACAAAACCGTTGAAAACAGAGAAGAAATCGGCATTTACCCAAGCCTGGCGGGCCTCAATTTTTTCGTTTCGCCCCTCAACATGCAAAGGCGAATCTTCCGAACTGAAACTCACGTAAGTTGCATATTCAATCTGTGGATAATCCTTTTTTAAAGTTGCAGGCACAGGACGGTAACAACCCGCAGATTTTACCACTTCGTTGCCTTGCTTCGACAGCGTGAGTACGCGGTAAATCCGCTGGTAATCCATGTGGAATTTATCGTAGCTCAACTCGTTATAAACCCAGAAGTAAATAAGCAGTCCGGCAGTTATTCCAAAGGTAAAGCCACTGAAAGTGATAAGCGAAAACAGTGGTTTTGTTGTTAACCTGCGAATAAAATATTTAAGTTGATGTTTCATGGGTAGTTTATTTTACAAGTATCAAAATTCGTTCATTACTATCTTTTGTCAATGTCCGGGCAAATTGTTTCAGCGTGGCAGCCTTTGCATCAGCAGTTTTCGATATATTTTTTTCTATATATTCTTTCATTTGTTCAGGGGAGACCATCGTTCCCATTTCTCCATTTGGCGTTGTAAATCTGGGCCAGAAAGGCAACCCGTTGTCGATATCATTCTGAAAATCGACAGTTGGTTTGGATGAACGGGCAGGCGGAGCAAATCCCGGCGATGAGTTGGAAGGTGTTATTGTTTTTTCTTCCAATGGTAATTGAATAAGCGAATGAGTTGATTTGGTGTAAATGGCTTTACGGTTTTCACTTTTCCCGTTTGCATCATAATGGCGATACTCCAGAAAAAGATACTTGTCGTTTTCCAGAATGTTTGTTATAAGCACCTTGCTCTTTAGCTCCTGATTGGTTTGATACCATTCTTCATCAGTAATATTTTGCGTGCCAAAATTGAATACATAAACAGGGATTAGCCGGTTGGGTGGGACAAGCCTGAAGATTGTATCGTTGAAACTTTTCTTAAACAAAAAAGCACCCTTGAAATTCCAACTGATAATTGAGTTGATTGAACGTATAGTGCTGCTTGTTACAGGATGTTCCAGCTTGTTGAATTGTGTAAATTTACAGAGCGTATCACCATTCAGGTTAAAAGTCGCCAACATAAAGCCATTCTCAGAAGCATTGAGATGAGAATTGACTCCTGCATAGAAATTGGATGAGATTCCCAGAATTTGGGTGGAAGCCAAACCCGGAGTGCCGCTGTAGATGCCGTCTTTCCCGGTAGCTGACTGTTCGCCTTTAAAAAAAGAACCGTCGCTGTTGTTTTCTTTAATTTCAGGTAACTGAAGTTGTTTTTCAGGTTTTAACTCATAGTGAAGTAAACTGACCTTTTCGTTGGGATAATCGGTTACTTTGTAAAAAATGCGGTCTCCGGCAACACTTACATGATTCCCCCAGACACCTTTGTAACTTTCCTTGTCGAAATAGCCAAACAATGCTTGTTTGTCGGGTACACGGTTGGTGACATTACTTTGTGCTATGGTTTCAAGAAATTCACCTTCGGGCGAGAAAGAGTGTACACCGAAATTATTGTTGAGAATAATGTTTATGTCGGTGAAAGATACGTCTCCGCCCATGTGCGGTGAGAAATAAAGCGAATCGCCGGGAACGCTTAACCTGATATATTTTATCTCTTTCGCTATTTCGCCCAGATTAAATTTTTTCACCGGGATCTCCTTTGTGAAATCGATGACAACAGGAGGATTATTTGAATCAATTCTCCTGTCTTCCTGAAACCGGAACCCTTTTGGCAATTTCGCAATCGAGTCGGCCAATTGTTTTTCGCGTTCGGCACGGAGTTCAGCTTCTTGTGCGAGCTGCTCTTCCTCAGTGAGGATTTGTTTTGTTAACGATTTTTCGTCGGTTTTCAGGCGGTTGCTGTTGCAGGAAATGCAAAATTCCAGAACCAACAGGAAAAGAATGTAGTTCAGATGTTTCATTTGTGTGTTTTTAATTTACAATCATTAAAATATCGTCATCGTCGGCTACCGAGCTGGCCAATTGTTTCAGCTTCTCCTTTTTATCGGAGGGCGCAGTCGATTCAGTAAACTGTTTACTTTTTACCTGCGATTTCAGGTCACTTCCTTTCAGCGAAATCATGATTTCCCCTTTGCTCCCGATTTGGTACGACATTGGCCAAACCGGATAACCTCCGTCAATGTCGTTCAATAAAATCGGGGCGTCATAATCTACCGGGTTGGCTTTAACAATCTGTAACTGCTGGCTGCTTTTCGAGAAAAGGGCATGGTATAATTTCAGACTTTTATTTTTTCGGGTGTTTGGGCAATCGTAACTGTCTTTTGAGAATGTCAGGAAAATATAGTTTTTGGAGTCGGCCCAATCCATCGGAATTATTTTTCCTTCGAGACTTGCATCGGGGTCAACACCTTTCTGCATGCTGACTTTGTATTTTCCCAGATTCAGCACATATACCGGAAGCAGTTTGTTGGGAGGTATTACTTTGAAAATGGTGTCGTTGAAATTACTTCTGAAAAATAAATTCCCGCCTTTTTCGTATTGTGTCCCGCTGTCGGTACCGCGCATCAACTCTTTTGTGTAATTCTTCAATTGTTCAGGTTTTGAAAATGTGGCAAGAGTATCGCCATGGTTTCCTAAAATTCCGAGCATATTTTTACCATGAAGCCTGGCGATATAGGTGTTTCGGTCAGGCGAAAAAATTCCTAAAGCAGCATACATCGTTTCAGGAGACGTACTCCACATTCCCTGGTGTTTGCGCGGTGGCGGAGGTGTTGTGTTCCCATGTTTCAGGTCAACCGAAACTTCTCCCAACCCGTTTATTGCAGAAGGATTCTCCGGATTGAAACCAGTATTCAGCAAGGTTTGCTCTTTGGAACAATCGTATTCCATAATCACCTGCTGCCCTATAATATTGTTACTATAAATATAAAACAAGGTGTTGCCCCGCGCCCAAACTGAAGTCCCTCCGCCAACCAGGGTGTAATCGTTCCAAAACATCAGATAGTTATTCTTTTCGTTGTATTCAACCCCGCTAAGCTGGTTTTTTACAATCGAACGGATGTACTTACCTTCTTTTGTAAACAGGTGGGTTCCATAAATATTTAAAGCTACAAGATAGTTGTCCATCAAGTAGTATTTGTATCTGAGGTTTCGTGGAAGGTCAGTATCAGGAACTGGTTCCAGACGGATATATTGAATGTCTGTGGCAACATCCGAAAGTTTCAAATCGGCAATATTTCCCAAACTCTCTGCAATGTTGATTACGACAGGAGGAGTTTGCAAACTGGCTTCGCGTTCTTCTTTAAACCTGAATCCTTTTGGCAATTTTGCAATCGAGTCGGCCAACTGTTTTTCGCGTTCGGCACGGAGTTCAGCTTCCTGGGCGAGTTGCTCTTCCTCGGTGAGGATTTGTTTGGTGAGTGACTTTTCGTCGGTTTTCAGGCGATTCTTTCCGCACGACGAAAAAAGCACAACCGCCAGAATCAGCGCTAAATGAACAAGATAAGTCAATTTGTTAGTTTTTGGTTGTATCATTTGATGTTGTTTTTTCAATTTAATTGTCTGAATCAGGATTAACTTGATTAAATAATTTTCAGGTTTAATTCACTGAATAATTACTCTTAGTAAATAGTGCACCATTTTTTCAATTTTCTTAAATCCTGTTAATCTTTCCATCCTGCAAATCCTGATTCTGACGACTTATTCATATCTCAGCGCTTCCACCGGATTCCTTGTTGCCGCTTTCCAGCTTTGCCAGCTCACGGTGAGTATTGCAATAAGCAGCGCAAAAACGCCGGAAACCACAAAAACCCACCAGCTAAGTGAAGTTTTAAAAGCAAAATTTCCGAGCCATTTGTTCATGGCATACCACGAAACCGGCGTTGCAACAGCAAAAGCAACAAATACCCAAACAATGAAATTGCGGTTGAGCAGGGTCATGATTTCAATAATTTTTGCCCCGTTCACTTTTCGCACGCCCACCTCTTTTACCCGTTGCAACGATGCGTAATGTGCAATGGCAAAAAGACCCATAAATGCCAGGAAAATAGCGAGGTACATTCCGATGGTCACAACCCGGTTGGCGGTTTGTTCAATTTTGTAGAGGTTCTCATAAACCTGGTCGAGAAAATGGTATTCAAACGGAGTTTCAGGATTTTCCTTTTCCCATAACGATTGAATTGAACGGATGGCAGTTTGCGGGTCGCTGACTTTTATAAACATTACATGATAATCACGGAGTTCATTTAACCTGACAAAAACCTGCGGGTCAACCACTCTGTGCAGCGATTTTGTATTGGCATTTTTAAAGATTCCGCGAATCGTATATTTTTTGTCGGTGGTAAAAAGCCCGATTTGTTTGCCAATCGGGTCATCATATCCCAGCGCTTTTGCCGCCTGCTCATTAATCATGCAATCTTCCGATTCAATATTGGTTTCTTTCCACGGAATTTCGCCTTCGGCCAGCTGGTAGCCCATCACACCGGCATAATTTTCCTTAATATCACATACTTCCATTATCCATTTCGAATCGGGATTGTTGGCCGAAGTAACCGGATTTCCATTGTGCCAGTCGCTGGGCAGACACGATTTTGCCGTTACATCTTTAATACCGGGCATCTTCATCAGTTCCTGTCTCACCATCGTATAATCGGTGGCAAACCGTCCGCGCGGATTAAGGTAAACAACGTTTTCCTTATCGAAACCCAGGTCTTTCTGCCTGATGAACTGAATCTGTTTTTTTATTACGAGTGACGATGAAATCAGAATAATTGATGCAGTAATTTGCGCAATCACCAGTCCGCACTGCAAAACAGTAATATTTTTGGCTTTGTTTCTGAAACGAATCATTTCTCCGGCATTCCGGGCAGTGATGTACATCATTGGGACAAAACCAGCGATTAAAATTGTAACCAGCAACAGCGAGCCAATTAACAGATAAAATCCTGGACTTGAAAAGTTGAATTCAATCTGTGTGCCGGTTACCTGGTTAAACCACGGCAACAACATCCACGAAAATATGCCTGCCAGTATAGCTGAAACAACGATATAAATTGAGGTTTCAAAAAACGAACTGATGTAGAACTGTAATTTTGAACTCCCCACAATTTTGCGAATACCGATTGATTTGGAGCGCAAAAATGCTGTTGAAATAAAAAGGTTGATAAAATTGAAACAGGCAATCAGCAAAATCAGTGTTGCAATACTGATAAAAATGAAGAGGATGCGTTTGTCCATGATTTTCACATTGCCAAACCTGTGTCCAACCGAGAAGTGAATTTCGTCGATTCGTTGCAGAAAATGCTCGATTTTAAACTGTTGATACAACGGGAATTTTTCAACAGTCAGTTTGTTGATGTTTCCGGCAAGGTTAGCAAGGTTTGCCCCCGGTTTAAGTTCGAAATAGGTGAGTGTATAATCCCGCTCGCCCCACGGAGCGTTCTTTATCCAGTCGATACCTTCAATGGGGAATACCATCCTGAATTCGAGGTGTGAGTTGGCAGGAGCATTTTTTGCTACTGCAGTCACATTCCATATTTTCCCAAATGCTTCAAGCGATTGCCCTACAGGATTCTTATCGCGAAATAAAGTTTGTGCCAATGCCTGGTCGATTACAACACCATTGGAACCTTCGAGGCATTTTTCCGGGTTTCCGGTTTCGAGCCCGAACGATAGAAATGAAAAGAAGTTATTGTCGGAAATAACCACGTTATCGATAAAGAATTTTTCATCGGCTACTTTAACAATTTGCCGTCCGCTCGGAAGGACTCTCAACGAAGACTGAATCTCCGGGAAATTCGATGCAATTTCTTTTCCTGCAGCAACACACTCCGAGCCCATAATTACCGATTCGTTGTTCAGAAATCCTTTTCGGCAAAGCCTGTATTTGTTTTCATAATTGGAATGAAATTTATCGAAACTGAACTCATTCAGACTCCAGAAACCAATGAGCAAAGCGATAGTAATAGCAATGGTCAGCCCGAGAATGCTTAAAATTCCTGTTTCTGAATTTCTCCTGAAACTTCTGATTATTTCCCTGAAATTGATAAACGCTATCATTACATTTCTATTTTAGAGATGAGATTGAATTACTTCTTTTGAAATATCGCTTCTGGTATACCCGTCTTTCAGCCTGATAATCCGTTTTCCGTATCCGGCAAATTTTTCGTTGTGGGTTACCTGGATGATGGTCATTCCCTCGCTGTTCAGGGTTTTCAGGGTTTCCATAATCATTTCGCCCTGTGCCGACTGCAGGTTGCCGGTGGGTTCGTCGGCTAATAATAGTTTCGGTTTTCCAATTATTGCGCGGGCAATTCCCACCAATTGTTGTTGTCCGCCCGAAAGTTGCTGCGGAAACAGGTCTTTTTTGGCTACCATATTAAACCTGTCGAGCAGGTCGGCCACCATTGCTTTGCGGTCACGGCCACTTACTCCTTTATAAATCAGCGGCGTTTCAATGTTTTCGTAAACCGTCATATCTTCAATGAGGTGGTACGCCTGAAAAATAAACCCCATAAAATTGCGGTGGTAATCGACCTTGACTTTTTCTTTCAGGTCGAGTACTGATTTGTCGTACAGCATGTATTGCCCTGCTGACGGGGCATCCAGCAGCCCGATGATGTTGAGCAGTGTTGATTTTCCCGAGCCGCTTGGGCCCATAATACTCACGAATTCGCCTTCGTTAACTTCGAGGTTAATACCTTTCAGCACAAATGTCCGCTGAAACTTCGAATCGTAAAATTTATCGATGTTGGTTAAATGTATCATGTTATCTTTTTTTATGTTGTCTGAATCAGGATTTATCGGATTAAATGATTTTCAGGATTTTTATTTTCAAGTGAATGGTATTGAATTTTATTTTCATGTTTTCATTTTAATCCTGTTTATCCGTAAATCCTGCTAATCCTGATTCAGACGATTTCATATTTAGTGTTTTCTGAATAGTCGTTTAACTTCAAGGCTGGTTGAGCCAAAGTTGATGAGCAAACCTCTTTCAATTTGATAGGCAGTCAGATAATTTAGAGCCTGGGCTAATTGAACTTCCTCAAGTTTAATAATAGCTTTAAGTTCAACCATTACCTGTCTTGCAACAATAAAATCAGCTCTTCGGGTGCCAACATGAATGTTTTCGTAATAAATTGGTATTTCCTGTTCACGCAGAAATTCAAGCCCGGCTTTTTCCAGTTCAATTGCAAAACATCTTTGATAAATCACTTCCTGAAAGCCATTCCCCATGGTATTGTGAACTTTCATTGCACAACCAATTATTTTATAGGTTAATTCATCGTCGATTTCTGTTCTCATTTTTTTCTTTTTCCTTAATCGTGTTAATCCCAAAATCCCGCAAATCCTGATTCAGACATTTTCTATTCATACCTCAACGCCTCAACCGGGTTACTTACGGCTACTTTCAGCACATGATAACTGATGGTGAGTTGTGCAATGACAGCGATGATGATGATTCCGGCAACGAAAACCATTGCAGAAAGTGGTTCTTTGTAAGCACCCGGCATGGTTTTGTAAATGTAAAAGGCAGTCGGACAGCCAAATATGGTAGCGATTCCGAGCATTTGAATCACTTCGGATGAAAGTTTCCAGTAAACCGATACGATTGAACTGCCGAGTACTTTCCGTACGCCAATTTCCTTGGTGCGGCGTTTTACTGTGAAAAGAATTAACCCGAAAAGCCCGATGGTTGAAATAATAAGTGTAATCACGGCGAAAAACAGAAACATCCGTTTCATCGACTGCCAGAATCCAATGGCCATGTCGAGATAAAAAGCAACGCCAAAATCCTTGAATTCAAAAGGGTCGTTGGGCAAAATGTTTTCCAGTTCGCGGGTGGCAATGGCTTTTGCCGTTTGTTCGTTGCCTTCGGTAAAGCGAATGCTGATGAGGCTTGAACCTGAGATTACATTGTCGTTCAGGAACATAACATAGGTAGGTATTGGGTTGTGAACTGAAAAAGGATGAAAATCCTTGACAACGCCAATTACCGGGTATTTTTGTCCGTACAATGTGATGTTTTTTCCAATGGGTTCGTCCCATCCAAAAACTTTCATGGCTGTTTCGTTAATAATACAAGCTTCTTTATCAGCCGGATACTCTTTCGAAAAATTGCGGCCATACGCCATTTTCAGGTTGTAGGTCGGAATAAAATCGTAGTTCACATAGTTGCGGCTAATCATTTCGCGGTCTTCGGGTGTGCCGCCATCCCAGTTCACATATCCGCCGATGTTGCCAATAAACGGAATGGTGGATGAGAAAGATGCATCTGCAATTTCGGGGTGCTGTAACAACCTGTTTTTAATGGTTTCGAATTGAGTGGTGTCGTGGACATTGATTTCGGTGTACAAAATATTTTTGCTGTCGAATCCCAAATCTTTATTCAGAATAAAATTTACATGGTTAAAAAGAATAAAACTTACAACCAGCATAAAAAGCGAGATGGAAAACTGCGCAACTACCAGAACTTTTTTAA
>CAZXVT010000074.1:0-19756 GCA_964644015.1 uncultured Maribellus sp. | reverse complement strand
ACAAAATATTTATGTTCTAAAACAGAATATGGATGCTTTTGTTTAATTAGATGCGGGTATCTTTAGACAAAGATATCGAAATTATAACATTGGATTTCCGTAGGTAATGTTCGCGTTTTTTTCGAAATCAAAAAGTGTCAGAATTCTTAATTGAAAATAGGCTACCCAATAAGACTGAATGGAAATAATATAATCACGTTTTGCTTTTTCTCTTTCCTGGAGCGAAATATTCATATCGGTGATACTAAGTTCGCCATTCTGAAATTTTTTCAGGGCGATTACATATCCGTTTTCAGCAACATTATCGGCTTCTTTGGCTGTTCTTAACTGGTCTTTCAGCAACCCGAACTGATCGACCTGAACAATTACTTCGCGGTCAAATTCCTCAATTTCTTTGTTAACATTAAAGATTGTCAATTCACGCTGTGACTCGGCGAGTTTTACAGTTGAAGCTGAACGGCCCCAGTCGAGAATCGGAACACTTAATGCTACCCGCAGCGTACGGTCTTTTTGTGGGTTTTGGTAAACACCGGCTAACTCTTCCGCACTGTTTGACAAACCAAAACTTCCGCTGAGTGTGGCACTTAATCCGGTTGTGCTTTTTGCTTCGGCAAGTTCGCGGTCTGCATTAATTAGCCGGCGTTTAAATTGTGTCGTTTCTTTGCGGTTTTCCTTGGCTTTATCAAGGGCTAACTGAGAATTAATGTCAAAAAGGGTGATATTCAGTGGAACTTCAAGTTCGAGTGGATTAAGTTCTTTAATTCCAATATATGAACGAAGTTCAAAGTCGGCATTTTTCAGCTCCATACTGGCCTGATTCAAAGCTTTCTGGGCATTTAAAACCGATAGTTCAATTCGCGAAAAATCATTGTCCGAAATTTGCCCGAGTTCCTTTTTTGTTTGCGAAATTTTGAGATTCGCCTGACTGTTTTTCAAGTTGCTTTCGGCCAGCAGATAATTGGTTTGAACATATAAATACCTGAAAAACCGATAAGTAGCTGTTAGCGAAATTTGTTCAATTTCTTCTACGAATCGTTTTTGGGCTTCATCGTAAACCATTGGTTCTGTCATACGATACCATTTCATCCAGTTGTAACCAAATAATGGCTGATTGAATCCGATCATGAAAGGTGCGCCGGAAAAGCTGGTTGAATTAAGGTTCAGATTTCGTATCCCATATGCTGAAGTAACTGCATAAATATTTGTACCAAGTTGCGGAATCGACTGGTTTAATGAAAGCACAGCAGAAGCAGAAAGATTTGAAACCTGTTTAAATTCGATACTTCCGTCGGGCTGCGTAACAGGCTGTGTAGTATGTTTGTAGTTGGGCAGGTCGCTGTTAAAAACCAGTTGTGGGCGGAAACGGGTTTTGTAGTTTCTGTAACGCCAGTAATAGTTTACATTTGAATTTTGCGTGTATTTAATGGCCGAAGATTGCGTAACTGCCAGATCAATAACATCTTCCAGTGTGAGTGTAAGTTTTATTGTGTCAAGCTGGGCACTCAGCAATTTTGTCCCGAATACAAAAAGAATAACTGTAAACAATAGCCTCTGCATAAACATTTAATTGTTAATTGCCACTTCGTTAAGGTGCCTGAAAGAGTTCGTATCTTCCGAAATCACCAATTCTCCTTCCTTTAATCCCGAAAGTATCTCACAATATTCATCGCCGGCCAAACCGATTGTTATTTCTCTTTTAACCGCTTTATTACCTTCAATAACAAAAACTTTGTATGATTTGCCTGATTCAAAATCCGGAAGTTTTTTGATTCTGAGTGCGTTGTCTTTTTTCTGGCTGAAAATTTTTATCTGTACATTCTGGTTCGCAATCAGTTTAGGATGGCTGCTTTCGGTCAGGTGCACATTAAACTGCACTTTATTGTTTTCAACCATTGGTGTAATACTACCAATAATTCCTTCCAGTGTTTCGCCTTCTAACATCACCTGTACCGATGAACCTGTTTTGATTTGTCCGGCATACTTTTCGTCAACCGATCCGGTGAGTTTAAACGAAGAAAGATCAGACATCTGAACAAGCATTTTGTCTGTTGTGACTTTTTCTCCAACTTGGGTGGCAATATCAAGAATTATTCCGGATGAAGGCGCCCTGACACTCATTTTGCTCAGAAGTTTCTCTTTTTCTTCCAGCATTTTTTCATCCATTCTTATTTGCAGAAGTAGCCCTTTTTCTTCAGCAGTCAATTGTTTCAGTCTGATCGAATTTTTCTCAACCAACATAACCAGGTCCTTCTCGGCAAGCGTTATTTCCTGTTTGGTTTCTTCAACGCGTGCAGGCGAAATACCGCCAACTTCCAGAAGCTGTTCCTGGTCATTCAGTTGTGCTTTCAGCGATACTATTTTCAGCCTTTTCACTTCCTCATTATAGTCAAGGTCGAGCTTGGTACTTTGCGAATTCAGTTGTGTTTTTTCAAGATTATTTCTTTTCATTTCAAGCTGATCTTTCAGCTTTTCAATTTCATCTTCAACCGGTTGCGTGTATAACTGTAAAATAACTTCGCCTGCTTTTACATGGTTTCCCGGTTCTTTCATAATGCTTTTTACAATACTGGCTGCCGGGCTGAGCACCAGCACTTCGTTTTCCGATACAACCACACCGGTGGCATTGGTGGTTTGAGCAACCTCGCCACGATCGGTTTTAACCGTTTCAAACTTTCCTGATTTTACATTGCCGGGAACTCTGGTTCCCGAGTAATAGATTGCACCTCCGGCAGCAAAAACCACCAATAATACAATTAATGATATAGATAAATTTTTCCTGGTTCCCATAGGAAATAGCTGGTTTAAAAAAAAAGTCACGAAAAATACAAAATAAACATTACACTTATTTTAAACGGGGGCAAAATTAATACAAGCGTTAAATTTGTTTGGCCAAATTATAGTTTGTCAGGGTTAATATATATGAAAAAGATTCTGTCTCGATTTGATTGTTTACCTCATCTAAAATTGTTTGAATGAACATAGAAACCTGAAAATTAATTTCTTGTAAACTATTTGATAAAAAAAGACCGGGAGTAAAGATCCCGGTCAAAGTGATATTATAATCTTGTATGTTACTTCATTTTATTATGAAACAGTTTTCTGATGGATGAAAGGTATTCAATATCCATTTTATCTGATCTTATCCTCACCGCTTCATGCAGTTTTCCCTCGGTGTATAACGATGCACGGGCGGCATCAAATTCGTGACCATCCCAGTTGTATTTTACATCCATCGAAACTTTCAGAAAAGTTTCCGTATTCATATATCGCGGAACAACAAGGTAGGCAAATGTGGGGTCAACCGCATTCAGGTAAATGCCTTCACTCAATACTTCAAGAACCAGAAATTTTACAATTTTTACCTTTACTTCGAATTTTCCCTTCAGTTTTTTATTCATTAAAAACTGAATACCCTGACTTTGATAGGCTTCCTGAAGTTTTGCCACCATATCGGGCTGAGGAATATGTCGAAGACGGATTACATTCAGATATTCTGAACCGATATTCATATATCCTTTCCCGGCATCGAAATTTATTTTGTATTCATTCTCGATATTTTGTGTGGCCCTTATTATTTCTTCGAGCGGATATTGCCTTGCAAGTACTAAGTAAATGTAAATAGTTTTCGATTCGGTTGGCCCTTCGTGATAATATCCGGGGAATGGATTCAGAGAGTCGAAAACGAGACTTCCGGGAAGAATCTTATCATCGATGGCTACTACAGTATCTGCTTTGGTAAGGTTGACAAACACTTCCATTTTTTTGTTATTTCCCATAATTGATATCTTTGATTTTTTTGTTATAACACATGACTGCCAAAGTAGTTCAGTTTACTCAAATTGGTCCGGTTTCGTTTCAGAGAAACCGGCGTTCTAAAAATATAAAGATTCGCGTAAAACCCGACCAGTCGGTACACGTTTCTTTTCCGTGGTATGCATTATCAGCCGAAGTGGTGAATTTTGTGAATAAAAACACAGCATGGATTATTCTTCAGCAACAAAAAATGGCCTCCAAAAAACCGGAACAACTTGCCGAATCGGTTTTCAGAACTAAACTGCACAATATCGAAATCAAAATAGGAGAAAAGCTTGAAGCGATCAGAAAGAATAACCTGATTGAGATTTTTGTTGACGATTTTGAATCGGAAAAATCGCGGTTGTTTGTTCAGGGTATTATCGAAAGTATTTACAGGTTCGAAGCCCGGAAAATATTGCCGGGACGACTTGCTGAACTTGCACAGATTTATGGTTTTCAGTTTAATAAAGTTGGAATCCGCAACAACAAACGAAATTGGGGAAGCTGTTCAGGAAGAAACAATATCAGCCTGAATCTGCAAATGATGAAACTGCCCGACGAATTGATTGATTATATTTTACTGCACGAACTGGTGCACACAAAAATCAAAAATCACGGACCCTTATTCTGGGAAAAACTGGATGAAATAACCGGCAAAAAAGCGCGTGAACTGGCAAAAAAAGTACGCAGCTATTCTACTTTTACACTTTAATGCAAGCAACTATGAATTGGGATCAATTATTATCGGCCAAACGACTGGGAATGGAAGAGTGGATTTCGGCCAATCGTATTGAAGACCGGTCGCAGTTTCAGCGCGATTACGACCGGATTATTTTTTCGTCGCCATTTCGCCGGATGCAAAATAAAACTCAGGTTTTCCCGCTTCCTGACCACATTTTTGTACACAACCGGCTCACACACACGCTCGAAGTAGCCAGTGTTGGCCGCTCGCTGGGAAATATTCTGGCCGAAAAACTGGCAGTTGAATTACCGGAAAATCCACTGATCAGTGAAATCGGAACCATTGTTTCTACTGCCTGCCTGGCGCATGATTTGGGCAATCCGCCGTTTGGACACTCGGGCGAAGCCGCGATTTCAGATTTCTTTATGAAAGGCAGTGGCACTGAATACAAAGATAAATTGACACCCGGAGAATGGAAGGATTTCACCCATTTCGACGGAAATGCCAACGCTTTCAGGGTGCTGACCAACCAATTTCACGGTAAACGTCCCGGTGGTTTTGCCCTTACTTATTCGGTTCTGGCAAGTATTGTGAAATATCCGTTTGAATCGGTTTTAGCAGAAAAGCAAAAATTTGGCTTTTTTCAGTCTGAAAAAGAGAGTTATCTGAAAATTGCTGGAGAACTCGGAATTGAAAGCAGCCAATTGCTCCACGGCAGTTTTTGCCGGCATCCGCTGGTTTACCTGGTTGAGGCTGCCGACGATATCTGTTACCAGATTATGGACCTGGAAGATGCTTACAAACTTGGAATTCTGAGTTATGAAAAAGTGAAAGAGCTTTTCATGGCGTTTTACAATCCCGAAACCGATAAAAAACAACTGGTGAGTATTGAAAAAACAATGGACCGGGTTACCGATAGCAACGAACAGATTGGTTATTTGCGCGCCGGGGTAATTGGCAAATTGATACACAGTGCGATAGATATTTTTATGAATTACCGGCCCGAAATTGAAGCCGGGACCTTTGCAAAAAGCCTGATGGACCGTCTTCCTGAAAAACAGGCTTCGGCAATGAAAACAGTAAAGGAAATTTCGTATAAACAGGTTTATGCGCATCGCTCAGTTGTGGAAATTGAAATTGCGGGGTATAAAATCATCGGGACTTTACTGGGCGAGTTCGTAAATGCGGTGATGGACCCCTCGGGCAAATACAACGAAAAACTTCTTTCATTGCTGCCGGGACAATACAAAACCGAAGGAGATTCGGTGTACGCAAAAATTCAGTCGGTGGTCGATTTTGTTTCCGGAATGACCGATGTTTTTGCACTCGATCTGTACCGGAAAATCACCGGAATCAGTTTGCCGGGAATCAGGTGAAAGAGCTCGTAATAAAATGAAACAGAGATGAATCCAATCGGTTCCATCCCTGTTTTTTATCAATTAGAAAAATTAACCTTCCAGAAAATTATTGAGTAATCCGCGTGATTCTTTGCGCGAATTCGGGCCAGCCGACGAAAGCTGGGCAATCAGTTTGCGGATTGGCATACTTTGCAGCCATACTTTTCCGGTACCGCGAAGTGTTGCTAAAAACATTCCCTCGCCGCCAAAAAACATCGAACGTAATCCGCCGGCCTGTTGAATATCAAAATCAATTGATGTTTCAAATCCTACAATACAACCCGTGTCAACCCGTAAAACTTCATTGTTGAGTTGCCGTTCAATTACTGTTCCACCCGCATGTACAAAAGCTTTCCCGTCGCCCTGTAATTGCTGGAGAATAAAACCTTCGCCGCCAAAAAATCCCGCGCCCAGCCTTTTGTTAAAAATGATGGAAAGCTTTGTTCCAAAGGCGGCACACAAAAATGCATCACGCTGTACAATGATGGTTCCACCAAAATCTCTCAGGTTAACCGGGATAATTGTTCCCGGATACGGTGCCGAAAAAGCCACGTGTTTTTTACCCCAGCCCTGGTTGGTAAAATGCGTCAGGAAAAGTGACTCTCCTGCAATCAGGCGCGAACCTGCCGACAAAAGTTTGTCAAACAATCCGGCACTCGGATTTGAGCCGTCGCCCATACGCGTGGTAAAATCAATACCATCTTCCATATACAACATAGCGCCGGCTTCGGCAATAACTGTTTCACCCGGATCGAGTTCAATTTCAACTAATTGCACGTCGTGCCCTATAATTTTGTAATCAATTTCGTGAGATGCATTCATGTTTTCTGTTTTTAAAATTTTTAACAGATTAAAGATAAATAATTTGACAGATACAGTCGGGCTCCATTGAACCGGTTTTTTTCCGACCTTTGCCGATATTTTATTATTGAAAATGAGACAGGATTTTAACAAAAGAAAGCCGGAAACACGCACTGGCAAAAGAATTGGCAAAAGTTTGCCACCAAAAGCAGAAGGAAATCAGAAAAGGAGGGAACCTGCAAAAAGAGGTGCTGCCCCGGTTGATAAACCATTTACCAGAAGTGAAAATAAGCGTGAGCCTGTAAAAAGAGGGACATTTACAGAGAGAAAACCACAAACCGGCGAAACCAGGAAATTTATTGTAAAACGCAAAGCTGCAACTGCTAATATTCCGAAGAAAGGCAGCTCAACCGGAGAAATCCGCCTCAATCGTTTTATTGCCAATGCCGGTCTTTGTTCCCGCCGCGAAGCTGATACTTATATTACTGCCGGAATGGTGCAAATAAACGGTAAAGTGGTTACCGAACTGGGTACAAAAGTATTGCCGACAGACGAAGTACGTTTTGATGGAAACCGTATTGTTGCCGAAAAGAAAGTGTACCTGCTGCTCAATAAACCCAAAGATTTTGTTACAACCACCGATGATCCGCACGCTGATAAAATTGTGATGGACCTGATAAAAGATGCCTGCCCCGAAAGAATTTACCCTGTTGGCCGATTGGACAGAAATACAACAGGTTTACTGTTGTTTACCAACGATGGCGACCTTTCGAAAAGGCTCACACATCCGAGTCACCAGATGAAAAAGATTTACCAGGTTTCGCTGGATAAAATTGTTTCTGTTCAACATTTGCAGCAGATTGCCGATGGTATCGAGTTGGAGGATGGGCCAATTGCCGCCGATGCAGTGAGTTATGTTGACAATGAAGATAAATCGGAAGTGGGGATTGAGATTCACTCGGGCCGCAACCGCATTGTACGCCGTATTTTTGAGCACCTGGGTTACCGTGTGAAAAAACTCGACCGCGTTTATTATGCCGGGCTTACCAAAAAAAATCTTCCGCGCGGCAAATACCGTTTTCTTACCGAAAAAGAAATCCAGTTTCTGAAAATGCAGTAGGAAGTGAAAATTCCAAAATTCAATATCCAAATTTCAAACTTTCGACAATAATCGGTCAGCTTTAACAAATGAATAGTTTCTTTTAAAGTTTTGTTATTTGGGATTTGTTTTTTGGCGTTTTGTTTTTGTAATTATTTCTTTTGCTGATTACTAATAATTCAGTTTTGGAGAAGGAATTCCTACATATCATTAAGGAAAATCAAGGTATTATTCACAAAGTGTGTAATATCTATTGTAACGATCAGGACGACCGCGACGACCTTTTTCAGGAAATTGTTGCCCAGCTTTGGAAGTCATTTTCCTCGTTCAGGGAAGAATCAAAGTTTTCGACCTGGATGTACCGTGTGGCGCTGAATACAGCCATCACGTCATTCAAAAAAACGAAGCGGCGGCCCGATCAAAACAGGTTGACAGTGGAAAATTTCCAACTGAAAGATGATAGTTACAATGCTGAAACGGAAGATGAAATTAAAAATCTGCACAGGGCAGTTGCCCAACTAACCGGGATTGAAAAATCGATTATTCTGCTTTTTCTCGAAGATAAAAAGTACGAAGATATTGCAGAGATTACCGGGATTACGCAAAATTATGTCCGGGTGAAAATGAACCGGATTAAGAAGAAATTAAAAAAGTTCATGGAAACTGAGGAGGACCAAAGATGATGGAACTTGAAAACCTGAAGAAAGCCTGGAATAAAATTCCGGCTGAAAAACAACTGGACGAAAACCAGTTGAAAGAAATGCTTGGAAAACATTCGAAAAGCATGATTGACAGAATTGACAGGAATATTAAAACAGGGTTCGCAATACTCTTTGTTTTGATACTGATATTCGCGCTTGACGATTTTATTTTTTCACCGGCACTGCTTCTGGAGGAAAATATTGCAATTCCACAATGGTTGCTGTTTTTAGGGGTTTTCAGTAATACGCTCATTTTTACAACGTTTATATATTTTGCCATTAAATATTACAGAATCCGGAAAAGCTGCGACATAGATTGCAACCTGAATGAAACGCTCCGAAAAATTATTAATACTCTTAAAATTTACCAGATCCTTTTTTACCTCGCACTTGTTACATTGTTACTCGCAATTGGCACCGGTTTTATCACCGGAATGTTTACCGGATTCGCCAACAGAGCCAGTGAGCAGGGAGTAGCTTTTTCGGAAGTGGGAACGGGGCAACTGTTTGTTTTAATTGTAGTTGGGTTATTCATTCTTTTGTTACTGGTAGGTGGAGTCTTCCTCTTCCTTCGCTGGGGTTTTCGTAAATTATATGGCAACTACATTCAAAAATTAAATCAGACGCTAAAAGAACTTGAAGAAATTGAAAGCTAAATTTCAGTTTGATGACAGATTATTAAAGTCAGGCTCTTTATATTTGCCTCTGAACTCAAAATAAAAATAACGTGACGCTTATCAAATCAATTTCCGGAATACGCGGAACCATTGGCGGACAGCCCGGCGAAGGCCTCAGCCCTATCGACCTTGTTAAATATGCAGCAGCTTTTGCAACCTGGGTAAAAGATTCTTCAGGCAAGCAAAAACCAACCGTGGTTGTTGGCCGCGATGCCCGGATTTCAGGCCCGATGGTTAGTGCCATCGTAGTTTCAACTTTAACCGGAATGGGCTGCAATGTGGTAAACATTGGTTTGGCCACAACGCCCACCACCGAACTGGCAGTAACCGCTGAAAAAGCCGACGGCGGAATCATACTCACCGCCAGTCACAACCCGAAGCAATGGAATGCGCTGAAACTGCTCGGTAACAAAGGCGAGTTTCTGAATGCTGCCGAAGGTGAAAAAGTATTGGCAATTGCCGACGCGGGGAACTATGTTTTTGCTGCGGTTGATGATTTGGGAAGTGTTACTGAAAAAGATTACACAGATTATCATATTCAACATGTTTTAGAACTTGAACTGGTTGACTGTGCTGCCATTGAAAAGGCAGGGTTTTCGGTGGCAATTGATGCCGTGAATTCGGTGGGCGGAGTTGTGATGCCCCGGCTTTTAAAAGCGCTGGGTGTGAAAAATGTGGTTGAAATTAACTGTGAACCCACCGGCCATTTTGCCCACACACCCGAGCCGCTGCCCGAAAATCTTGTTGAAACTTCGAAAATTGTAAAAGAAAATCAGGTGGACGTTTGTTTTGTGGTTGACCCTGATGTTGACCGCCTCGTGGTGGTGAACGAAAATGGTTCGATGTTTAGCGAAGAATACACGCTGGTGGCAGTTTCTGATTATATTTTAAGTAATACTCCGGGGAATACAGTTTCCAATCTTTCGTCGAGCCGGGCACTGCGCGATGTTACTGAAAAGCACGGTTGCAGTTATTCGCCGGCGGCAGTGGGAGAGGTGAATGTAGTTGAAAAAATGAAGGAAACCGGCGCAGTTATTGGCGGAGAAGGAAACGGCGGTGTTATTTATCCGGCCAGTCATTATGGTCGCGATTCGCTGGTTGGCGCTGCACTTTTCCTTTCGCACCTTGCAAAAACCGGCCTGAAATGCTCGGATTTGCGCAAAACTTACCCCGACTATTTTATGTCGAAAAATAAAATTGAACTCACACCCGATATTGATGTGGATGCTTTGCTGGTCGAATTGCAAAAAAAATATTCAAACGAGAAAGTAACCACTATTGATGGGGTAAAAATTGATTTTGCCGAATCGTGGGTGCATCTTCGCAAATCGAATACCGAACCGATTATTCGCATTTATTCGGAAGCAAAATCGGAGGAAGAAGCAAAAAATATTGCGCAAAAGGTGATTCAAACCATCAAAGAAATCATTTAGAAACATTCTGTTAACGTTGAGTTGTTATTAAAGACTGTAAATTAAGTTTTCGATAAAAAATTAATTTACAAAGAGTTACTTAATATTCAAGTAATATTGGGTAGCTACTTTTGTGTCGCAAACCGGAATTCATTGGTTCGGGTTTCACCCCGACAATGTATTCCAATAAAACAATTTCGACATGAAGAAAAAGAAAAACATAGCCATTGTTGCACACGACAATCGCAAAAAAGATATCATTGAATGGGTTTCGTACAACTGGCAGGAATTAATACAGCACGATTTAATTTGTACAGGCACAACCGGTAAATTGGTTGAAGACACGCTGAGAGAAAAATGTAATAAAAACAATAAAGTACCGCCAACAGTAACCCGGTTAAAATCGGGCCCGCTGGGTGGCGATCAGCAGTTGGGTGCACTCATTGTGGATGGTCAGGTTGACATTCTCATATTTTTCTGGGACCCGATGCAGCCGCAACCCCACGATGTTGACGTAAAAGCGCTGTTAAGAATTACAGTTTTATACAATATTCCCACAGCTTCAAATCGCTCAACTGCCGACTTTATTGTATCTTCATCGCTCTTTCACGAAGATTACGAACCCATTCTGAAAGATTACGGGGCGTACATCAAGCGCGATGTGGATATGAATTAAAGGAACCAACTTTTTAATGAACCGGCTAAAACTTGTTTCGATACTGATTTTTATTGTTTTCGGCTCGCAATTAAGAGCGCAGCATCTGTTTTCAGGGTTTGAACATCTTTTTACTCCGGTTCGTCAGTATACAGTTTATCATGCTTTCTCCGAAATCATAATCGACGGGAAGGCAGGAGAATCAGATTGGGGGAAAGCATCCTGGACTGAAGATTTTCAGAATATTGAAGGGGAGAAAAAGCCTCTGCCACTTCACCGTACCCGGGTAAAAATGCTTTGGGATGAAAAGAATCTGTACATTCTGGCAGAACTGGCAGAACCGCACGTTTGGGGCTATTTTGATGAACACGATGTAATTATTTTTAACGAAAATGATTTCGAGGTTTTTATCGACCCCGACGGTGATTCGCAAAACTATTTCGAAATAGAAATCAATGCCAATAACACGGTTTTCGATTTGTTTATGCCGCGACCGTACCGTGATGGCGGTGTTCCGCTGATTTCGTGGAATGCACCCGGTCTGAAAACGGCTGTTTCGGTTGATGGAACACGGAACAATCCGAACGACAGCGATAAAAAGTGGACGGTTGAAATGGCAATTCCTTTCAGCGCATTGCAATTGGGAACCGGTAGTCAGAAACCCGCAGATAATCAGGTGTGGCGGATAAATTTTTCGCGGGTACAATGGAGAACTGAAGTTGTTGACGGAATTTACAAACGAAAAACCGATTCGGCTACCGGGCGCATTTTGAGCGAAAATAACTGGGTCTGGAGTCCGCAGGGAGTAATCAATATGCACTTTCCTGAACGTTGGGGAATTATTCAGTTTTGTGAAAAACCTGCCGACAGCGATATTACTGAATTCAAAATTCTGGAGAAAGCTGAGCTGGCTCAATATTTATGGCTGGTTTACTATAAACAGAAAAAGTTTTTTTCTGAAAATAGAAAGTACGCAACGTTGCTGTCAGAAATTTCAATTCCTGAAAAGATTGTAACAAAGAATGCCGGCACAATTCAGCTTGAATTAACGGCAACACCTCACCAATTTCTGATAAAGACAAAAACTGAGAACGGAGCAGAAATATCGTTAAACGAAAATGGCATTCTCCGCAAATAACCAATAAAACCAATGAAAAAACGCGAATTTTTAAAGACTTCTCTATTGGTCGGAACCGGAATTTTGGCAACAAAAGCGATTTCGGCTAACGAAAATAATTTCAGCGAAAATAAAAAAACTGAAAAATGCCACTGGGTTTGGGAGAATCCGGATAGCCGCGAAACTGACAAAGAGCTGAAACAAAAATACAGTAACTACTACGACGCCGGTGTTCGGGGAATGTTTTTTGAAGCCGACAGCGAACGTCATTTCAGGGCAGCAAAAAAAGCCGGACTGGAGGCGCACCGCTGGATGTGGACGATGAATCGCGGCGAAAAGGAACTGCTCGAAGCCCATCCAGATTGGTATGCAGTGAGTCGCGACGGAAAATCGTGTGCAACCAATCCGCCGTATGTAAACTACTACCGATGGCTTTGTCCGTCGAAACCCGAAGTTCAGGAGTACCTGAAAAATCAGGTGAAATCGATTCTTGAAAAAGAGTATGTCGATGGTATTCATCTCGATTACATCAGGTTTTGCGATGTGATTCTGCCGGTGAATTTGTGGAGTAATTACAAGATTGACCAGACGAAGGAATTGCCCGAATACGATTTTTGTTATTGCGAAACCTGTCGTGGCAATTATAAAGAAAAACACAAAAAAGACCCGCTCGAAATCGAATACCCCGACCAAAGCTTATCGTGGCGGAAATACCGGTACGACAGAATTACCAACGTGGTAAACCAGTTGGCAGAAGTGGCCGGCAGTTTTAAAAAGCCAATAACAGCAGCCGTTTTTCCGACTCCTGAAGTTGCCCGCAGAATTGTTCGGCAGGACTGGACCAACTGGAACCTCAACGGCATCTGCCCGATGATTTATCATGGTTTTTACAAAGAAGAAGTTAGCTGGATTGGCGATGCAGTTGCCGAGGGAATCCATTTTTTGTGCAGAAAATTTCCGTTGTATGCCGGGTTGTTTCTGCCTGATTTTAAATCAATCGACGAATTTGAAGCAGGCGTGAAAACAGCGCTTGAAAACGGGGCATCCGGCATTTCTGTTTTTGGTAAAGTTGATGATGAAACTTTGAAAATCCTGAAAAAGTATAAAGGCTGAAAGTTTTTGTTATTTTCGCAGCCTGAAAAAATAATGTGAAACATGCGCAGGTTCCATCACCCTGCGACTAAAAAATTAAAAAAATGAACAACGAAATCTTGTGGTTTGCCGAGATTCTGGCAAATTTTCTTTTAATCATTCTGGCTTACAGGCTTTTTGGAAAATGGGGACTCGTTATGTGGATTCCTGTTTCGGTGATTGTTGCGAATATCCAGGTTGTGCAAACCGTCAATCTCTTTGGTACTGTGGCAACTTTGGGAAATGTGGTGTATGCCACTTCGTTTCTCATTACCGATATTTTGTCTGAAAATTACGGAAAAGCAGAAGCGAAAAAGGCAGTCTGGATTGGTTTCTTTAGCCTCATTTCCATGACTTTGCTGATGAACCTGACGCTTTTTTACACACCGCTTGCCGGAGATGATTTTGCGGCCAAAGCACATGAATCGACCAAAACAATATTTTCGCTGATGCCACGGATTGCAGTGGCCAGCTTAACTGCATATATGTTATCGCAACAACATGATGTCTGGGCTTTTCATCTCTGGAAAAACAGATTTCCGGAAAATAAACATCTCTGGATCAGGAATAACTTCAGTACGATGATTTCACAGGTTATCGACAGTGCGGTTTTTGTGATCATCGCATTTTATGGTGTTTTCGAAACAAGCATTTTGTTTGAAGTTTTTCTGACCACCTATTTTCTGAAATTTCTGGTTGCCATTGCTGACACGCCTTTTGTTTACTGGGGAAAGAGGATTCACCAGAAAAACAAATACTGGCTGAAGGTGGAATAATAGTAAACATTTATCTGAATTTTTTTTATCCTGAACAAAAAAAGATATTTCTGCGGAGTGTAAAAACTTGTTGCGGATTCGCAATATTTTTTGTTGATTTGAAGGCTTTCTGAAGTTCTGTTTCCTTGCTGATTTAATTTGTTAAACTGCAGAAATACAGAAATATAAGTTGGTATTTTGTTTTATGTGGTTGATTAGCGGGTTGGAAATACAACAGTATTAGCTTTCTGTTTTTTGAAATGTTTTTGGGAAGTAGAATTCAGGAAGAGGAGATTGCTTGTGTAATTAATTAAACCAGGGTTATGAAAGCCAGAATTTTCAGTTTTTCCGGCCTGCTGATGTTGATTTCGGTTGTAATCGTTTTTGTAGTTACGCTTATTGTAACCGAACCATTTTTGTTGTATTACAACCAGCAAATTGGTTTTAGTGTTGGTTTTGAATATTTTAAGGGATTTCTTTCCTATCCGGGCGGGATTTCAAATTACCTGGCCGATTTTATCTCCCAGTTTTTTAAGTTTAACACAGCCGGTAGTTTACTTATTGTTTCAGTGGCCACCATCCAGGGATTGATTGGTGTTTTTCTTGTGAATAAAATCACCGGAATAACCAGGTTTAGTTTTTCTGCTTTTGCATTAATTCTTGTTACGGGTGTTGTTTTACTCAGCGATTATCGATATCCTTATTATGCAACAGTCAGATTATTAATAGCTTTTGTATTTACCTGGGCATTCTGTTTTATCAAAAACAAATTTCCGAAACATATTTATTACATCTGGCCGGTGCTGGCTATTTTATTGTTTTATGTTGCCAGCGGATCGGCAATGCTTGTTTTTGGTGTTTCTTCGGCACTTTTACTGGCCGGAACAGGAAAGGACAAGAAAGCCTGGATCGCACTCCCGGTTTTTATCTTTATTTCAATTTTAATTCCTCTCATTTCCTACAAATTTGTATTCCCAACCACTTTGAAAAATCTTTTCAGACTTACCGAGGTGAAACCACCCGAAATGCTGGCCTACAGCGTTTTCTATCTGCTTCTTGCCTTTTATGTTTTGTTGCCGGTGATACTGCTGGCAGCAAATTTTTCCGGAAAGTTCGGTTTTGGAGGTAATCAGGAATCAACAAAATCTTCAGGCAGGAAAAAAGTGAAAAGAACGCTGACCGAAAGAATTCCATTTGCTGAAATTGCCCAGTTTCTGGTGATTGGCGTATTGGGATATTTTTTGTTCTGGAAAACTTTCGATCCGTTTAAGAAAAAGCTGGTTTATCTCGATTATTATGCCCAGCAGGAGAATTGGGATGAAATATTGAAAGTGGCGGAAACCATACAAATTTATGATTTCAGGGTTAACTATCATGTTAATAGGGCGTATGCAAACCTTGGGATTTTGCCCGACCGGCTTTTTAATTATCCGCAATTACTGGGATCGAACGGGATGTTTTTGGATACCTCGTCGCGTAATGGAAGTTTTACCATGCCAATCAGCGATTTGTATTACGACCTGGGTTTTATGAGTGAGTCGCTGCGATGGGCTTTTGAAGCACAAACTCTATTGCCGAACAGTCCACGAATTTTAAAACGAATAATTGAGATTTATGTGATAAATGAAAAGTACGACCTGGCTGCAAAATTTCTGAAGGTACTGGAGAAAAATATGCTATACCGCGATTGGGTTAAAAAGTACAAAGCATTTATTTCCAATCCTGAGACCACCAAAAACGATCAGGAGATTGCTGAAAAACGAAAATTTACACCGCGAAAGGAAGTCGTTAACCTTGATCCGCTCAGCAATCTCAAGTTGCTGGTTGATACAAATCACAACAACCGGCTGGCGTTTGATTACCTGCTGGCAGTTTGTATTCTCGACGGTTATACCAATGAATTTCTCAAATATGTGAGCCACTATTCCTATTATGGAATCAAAACACTGCCAAAATCATGGGAAGAAACTCTTTATTACATGATTGTTAAAAATAGGTCAGTACCTGGTTTTGTTACAAAGGAGACCATTTCACCGGATTGTATTAACCGGATGAAAGCTTTTAATACAGAAATGAAAAAATACGGGAATGACAAGGAACAGGCTAAAATTGCAACACGCCAGGCATTCGAAAATTCTTACTGGTATTATCTTTTGTTTCTGAATCCGAAAGTAACCAATGCTTTAAACAATAAAAGCCTGATTAAATGAAGAAGTTAGTTTATTTAGTTACTGTTGTTTTTCTGGTTGCTGCATGCCGGGGTGACATTGGAAATTTTACTGAAGTTGACCGTTTGCCGGTAATTTTTCCCGATTATACGGGTATTGTAATTCCACCGAATATTGCCCCGCTGAATTTTAAAATTGAAGAACCGGGCGTTGATTTTGAAGCCCGGATTTACGTGGATAAGGAAAATCAGCTGACAGTCAGAAGTTCTTCTCCATCTGTAAGAATTGATCAGGAAAAATGGCGCAAAATGCTGGATGCCAACAAAGGGAAAAGCATTTATACCGATGTTTTTGTAAAACAAAAAGAAGGTGGCTGGCAGAAATTCAAAACCATTGAAAACATGATTTCAGAGGAGAAAATCGACAGTCATCTTGCCTATCGTTTGATTAATACCGGTTACGTTTTATGGACCAACCTGGGTATTTACCAGCGTAATCTCGAAAATTTTGACGAAAAACCGATTCTTGAAAACAAGTCGATTGAATATGGTTGTTTGAATTGCCATTCTTTTGCCAACAACGATCCCAACAAATTTATGCTGCACATCAGGGCCATTCATGGCGGAACCCTGATTTCGAAAGATGGCAAACTGGAGAAAGTAAATACAAAAACAAATTACACGCTCAATGCAGGTGCTTATCCCAACTGGCACCCCGACGGCAAGCACATTGCCTATTCAGTAAACGACATCGGGCAGTATTTCTGTTCAGGCGAAATCAGGATTGAAGTGGCTGACATGACCTCTGACCTGATTGTTTACGACGTTGAAAAAAACACGGTTTCCACATCGGCAAAAGTATCGACGCCCAACCGCGAAAACCTGCCTGTTTGGTCACCAGACGGTAAATACATTTACTATCTGAGTGCTCCGCCGGTGCGTGATCTCGACGATCGGATCAACGATAAATACGATTTGCTGAGAATTGAATACAACACAGCTGATAACAGTTGGGGAAAGATCGATACGATACTGATTGCCGATTCAATCGGGAAAAGTATCAGTTTCCCGAAAGTTGCACCCAATGGAAAGTTCCTGATGTTTTGCACCAGCGACAACGGTTATTTCACCATTCATCATCCGCAAACCGACCTGAATCTGCTTGATCTGCAAACCGGTAAATTCCGGAAAATGGATATCAGCAGCGACCAGACCGACAGTTACCACTGCTTTTCGAGCGGCGGTCACTGGTTTGTTTTTACCAGTAAACGGCTCGACGGTTTGTTTTCGCGGCCATACTTTTCATACCTTGATGAAAACGGAAATGCCACAAAACCTTTTGTGTTACCACAGGAAGACCCTGAGTTTTACAACTCATTCATCAAAAACTACAACATTCCGGAGTTGATTAAAGGTGAAGTTCCGTTTACACCTGTTGAGATTCGTGATAAGGTACTGGAGAGTGCTATACCTGCCAAAATCGATCCCGGAGTTGACACGCTTTACATGAAGCAACACTTGCAAAAGAAAGAAAGCAGCGACTCGCCGCATGTGTAAAAAAGCCGGAATTCACGTTCCCCATGTTTCCCGGTCCAAACTCCGGTAATGGATCGCTTCTGAAAGATGGTGTGGTTGCACATTTTCTTCGCCTTCCAAATCGGCAATGGTGCGCGAAACCTTCAGAATACGGTCGTAGGCACGTGCCGAAAGTCCCAGTTTTTCCATGGCATTTTTAATCAGGTCGTTGCTGGCTTCATCTAAAACCACGTGTAGTTTAATCAATTTCGAAGTCATTTGTGCGTTGGCATAAACACCTTTTGAATCAGCAAATCGTTCTTCCTGTATTTTTCGGGCATTCATCACGCGGGCCCTCACCGTTTCGCTGTTTTCGGTCGATTCCAGTTCCGAAAGTTTTTTAAACGGAACAGGCACCACTTCTAAGTGAATATCAATTCTGTCGAGCAGCGGGCCCGAAATTTTGTTAAGGTATTTCTGAACAACTCCCGGACCGCAGACACAATCTTTGGTGGGGTGGTTGTAATAACCACACGGGCAGGGGTTCATGGAAGCCACCAGCATAAAACTGGCCGGGTATTCCACCGAAAATTTGGCGCGTGAAATGGTGATTGTTCTGTCTTCCAGCGGTTGACGCATCACTTCCAACACAGTCCGTTTAAATTCCGGAAGTTCGTCGAGGAAAAGTACCCCGTTGTGAGCCAGCGATATTTCGCCGGGTTGTGGGTAATTTCCGCCACCCACCAGGGCGACGTCAGAGATGGTATGGTGCGGCGACCGGAAAGGACGGGTTGTCATCAGCGAAGTTTCTTTGTCCATATTCCCCGAAACCGAATGGATTTTGGTGGTTTCAAGCGCTTCTTTCAGTGTGAATGGCGGTAAAATTCCCGGGATTCGTTTGGCTAACATGGTTTTTCCGGCACCGGGTGGGCCAATCAGCAAGATATTGTGCGAACCGGCTGCCGCGATTTCTAAAGCACGTTTCACATTCTCCTGTCCTTTTACCTCCGAAAAGTCGAGCGGGTAATTGTTGGCGTGAGCATAAAATTCAGCCCGCGTATCGATAATTGTTTGTTCAATGGCATCTTTCCCATTCAGGAAATCAATGACTTCGCGGATGTTTTCGGCACCATAAACTTTCAGTTTGTCAACAACAGCAGCTTCGCGCACATTTTGTTTTGGCAGAATAAAGCCTTCAAAACCCTCTTTCCGTGCGTTTATGGCAATAGGAAGCGCTCCTTTGATGGGTTGAAGTGTTCCGTCGAGACTCAGTTCTCCCATCAGAATATATTTCTCCAGCAGGTCGGCATTGATTTGTTGTGAGGCAGCCAAAACGCCCGCAGCCAGCGGCAGATCATAAGCCGAACCTTCTTTTCGGATGTCGGCCGGAGCCATGTTGATGATGATTTTGTGTTTGGGCCATTTGTACCCGTTCAGCCGCAACGCCGACTCCATTCGCTGCTGGCTTTCCTTTACAGCGCTGTCGGGTAGTCCGACCAACATAAATTTAATCCCGGTGGTAACATCAACTTCACAGGTGATTGTAGTGGCATCGATTCCGAAAACTGCGCTTCCGAAGGTTTTTACTAACATATCTGAACGGGTTTTTATTTAGTTAAGTGCTTAAAATTAGGGAATTAAATTGAAAAGTGAAAACGAAAGTTTAAAAGGCAAATGTTAATGTTTTCCATTTCAGTTTAAAAATTTCAGGTGATACTTTTGATAATTGGCGAAGTATTCATCCACTTTGAAATGTAAAATCAAATGGCAATTTTGTTCAAAGTTTTAGATATTTTAAAGTGACAAATAATAGATTTTTTGTTATCTGAAAGATTGTATTAATATGTTGATA
>CAZXVT010000073.1:0-19837 GCA_964644015.1 uncultured Maribellus sp. | reverse complement strand
CAGGTTGCTTCTCATATTAAGAAATTGTTTAATCGAATAATGGAGACAATTTCTATTTTTCATTTAATCAGGTTGTTATTTGACATTATGTTTTTGCTGAAGTCTTTATTCAACTTTTTCATCAAACTTTAAAGTTTTAGGACTGTTGAACAGATAACAGCAATCGGACATTCAAAAAACAAAAAGTAATGATGGATACATTTATGGCCGCCCGTATGCAAATGGCGGTATCACTGGGTTTTCACATTGTTTTTGCCTGCATTGGCATGGTAATGCCCTGGTTTATGTTTGTAGCCGAATGGAAATGGCTGCGGACCAACAACCCGGTTTATCTCGATCTGGCAAAAGCATGGGCTAAGGGAGTGGCTATTTTCTTTGCCGTTGGGGCCGTTTCCGGAACGGTTTTGTCATTTGAACTGGGCATGCTCTGGCCAACTTTTATGGAGCATGCCGGGCCAATTTTCGGGATGCCGTTTTCATGGGAAGGCACTGCCTTTTTTGTGGAAGCCATCGCACTAGGACTTTTCCTCTATGGCTGGAACCGGCTGAACAAATGGGTACATTTATATACCGGTCTGGTGGTTGGAATCTCCGGTGTTTTGTCGGGCATTTTTGTGGTGGCTGCCAACGGTTGGATGAACGCACCAGCAGGTTTTGACTGGGTAAACGGACAGGCAATAAACATCGATCCGGTAAAAGCAATGTTTAACAAGGCCTGGTTTTCGCAGGCACACCACATGACCATTGCAGCGTTTTCGGCCACAGGATTTGCCGTTGCCGGTATTCACGCCATTCTTTACCTGAGAAACAAGCTTGAAATACACGCCAGGGCGATTACCATTGCACTGGCTTTTGCTTCGGTGGCAGCGTTTCTGCAGCCAATCAGCGGCGACCTGGCAGCCAAAAACGTGGCTAAACTTCAGCCGGCAAAACTGGCCGCTTTCGAATCACATTTCGAAACACAAAAAGGTGCTCCTCTCGTAATTGGCGGAATTCCGGATGTGGAAAAACGGGAAGTGAATTATGCCATCAAATTGCCCGGATTCCTGAGCTTTCTTGCTTATGGCGATTTTAATGCTGAAGTGAAAGGACTCGAGGAATTTCCGAGAGAAGAGTGGCCGCCGGTACCCATCACTCATTTTTCTTTTCAGATTATGGTGGGCATTGGCATGTTGTTGATGTTGATTGCCATTATTTTCTGGGCTGCCACCTTTAAATGGAAACACTGGCTTGTAAAAACCTGGTGGCTGAAATTACTGGCTTTTGCCACACCGCTTGGTTTTATTGCTGTGGAGGCAGGCTGGGTTGTTACCGAGGTGGGCCGGCAACCGTGGATTATTTACGGAATTATGAAAACAAAAGACTCGCTCACGCCAATGCCCGGCATTCAATATACATTTTATACCATCAGCGCGGTCTATTTGTTGCTGAGTTTTGTGGTGGTCTGGCTGCTCAGCAGGCAGATAAAAGTGTTACACGCCAAATATTTACCGAAATGACAGAAATAAATCTTTTAATACTTGTAATCAGTCTTTTACTGTATGTAGTATTGGGTGGGGCTGATTTTGGTGGTGGCATTCTGGAGCTTTTCACCCGCGGAAAAGCGGCAGGGATTGTTTCAAAAGCCATTGCACCGGTTTGGGAAGCCAATCACATGTGGCTGATTCTTGCAGTGGTTATTCTTTTTGTGGGTTTTCCAACGGTTTATTCAACGGTATTAACAGCCTTGCACATTCCTGTTCTGCTGGTTCTGATCGGTATCATTTTCCGGGGATCAGCCTTTACATTCCGGCATTACGATATTGAAGAAGCCACACCCAAAGCCATTTATTCTTCCATTTTTCAATATTCGAGTTTGTTTACAACGTTTTTTTTAGGGGTGACACTTGGCGGTGTTATTCTTGGTAACATTTCCACCGATTATCACCGCGGATTTTACGAAATATACATTTCGCCCTGGCTGAACTGGTTTTCCATAAGTCTGGGTTTATTCATGGTTTTGCTGTTTGCTTTCCTGGCGGGAGTTTATACTTTAAGCGAGTTAAAAGACGAAAAATATATACCGTATTTCGCACGTATTGCAAAACGGCTGATTGCAGCCATGGTAATCGTGGGGGCCCTGGTTTTTGTTGCTGCTGAACTAAGCGGCCACAGTCTTTTCCGCGAGTTTTATCAGTCTCCGTTCAGCGTTGGTTCCATCATTCTGGCAACCATCGCTTTGCCCTTTTTGTGGATCAATCTCGACAAACAGAAACAAAATTTACTGCGGATTCTGGCCGGTTTTCAAACAACCATGATTGTTACAGGCTGGTTTGCCATTCAGTTTCCGGTGTTGGTGAAATTAAAAGATGGCGAAGACATCACCTTTTACAATGCAAGCGCTCCCCAACAAACACAGTTTTATCTGTTCATTGCACTGGTGGTGGGTGTGCTGGTAGTTTTTCCATCGATGTTTTACCTCTACAAAACTTTCAAATTTGAAAAGCCGGCAGAAAAGTAATTTTAATGATTGAGAATTATTCTCCGTTCGGAAGTTGAAATACTGTTTTATTACTTTTGTGTCATAAATCAGAAAAGTATGCACCTGTTTTACATACCCGGCGTTTCAGGAAATTCGATACAGCTTGACGAGACTGAATCAAAACATGCTATCAGAGTTTTGAGGCTCGAAAAAGGGGGAAAAGTGAATGTTGTGGATGGCAAAGGTGGTTTTTACCTGGCCGAAATTGCCGATGCAAATCCCAAGAAATGTCTGCTTCAGATTCTTGATACAAAAAAAGAGTTCGGAAAACGAAACTTTCACCTTCACATTGCCATTGCTCCCACCAAGAATAACGATCGGTTTGAATGGTTTCTGGAGAAAGCCACTGAAATTGGTGTCGATGAGATAACGCCTTTAATTACAGAACATTCAGAACGGAAAACCGTGAATACCGAAAGGTCTGAAAAGATACTGGTTTCGGCGGTAAAACAATCGGTAAAAGCCTACCTGCCAAAACTGAATCAGCCGGTTACATTCAAAGAGCTGGTGAAGAATGCAGCAGAAGTAAAGAAATTTATCGCTTATGTTGATGAAAATCACCGTAACCATCTGAAAAACATTGTTCAGAAAGACGATAATGTGCTGGTTTTAATTGGTCCTGAAGGCGATTTCAGCAAAACCGAAATTGAACTGGCTTTGAAAAATGGTTTTGTACCGGTTTCGCTGGGCGCATCGCGTTTACGCACCGAAACGGCTGGTGTTGTTGCCTGCCACATTGTAAATCTTGTAAACGATTAGCCCGAATCAGTAAGAGTTTTTACTATTTTTCGCAAAATTCAAAACCTATGAGAAACATACTGTTAATTATATTCTCAATTGCATTTTTACAGGTTGCCGCTCAAAATCAGGCGGTAAAAATTGCCTTGCTGAAATACAATGGCGGCGGCGACTGGTATGCCAATCCGACTTCGCTGCCAAACCTGATTGCCTATTGCAACACCAACCTGAAAACCAATATCAATCCCGAACCTGCCACCATCGAAATTGGTACACCAGAGTTGTTTAATTATCCGTTTGCCCACATCACCGGGCATGGAAATATTATTTTCTCTGAAAGTGAAGCCAATAATCTCCGGATTTATCTTGAGGGGGGTGGTTTTCTGCATGTTGATGATAATTACGGGATTGACGAATTTTTCAGAAGAGAAATCAAAAAGGTTTTTCCCGAAAAAGAACTGGTTGAATTGCCACCGAATCATCCGATTTTTCATCAGAAATATAAATTTAACGAGGGTTTACCCAAAATCCACGAACACGATAACAAACCCCCGCAGGCTTTCGGATTGTTTATTGGCGAAAGGATGGTTTGTTTATACACCCACGAAGCCGATTTGGGCGATGGATGGGAAGATGCTGATGTTCACAACGATCCGGCAGAAGTTCGCGAAAAAGCGCTGAAAATGGGCGCCAATATTATTCAATATGTATTTGGACAGTAAATAGTAAATGGGTGATTGAGTTATTGTGTGAATGTGGTTATTCAGATTAAAGCAGATGAACAGAATATACAACACGACATTTCTTATTCCCTATTCACTCATTTTTTCCGTTTCTCATTCACTCAGTTACTCAATTACTCAATAACTTATTAAAACCATGAAAGTAGTCGCATTTAACGGAAGTCCGCACAGGGAAGGAAACACAGCCATTTTAGTTGGCGAAGTTTTTAAAGTCTTGGAAAGCCATAGAATTGAAACTGAAATGATTCAATTGGGGAACAAACCGGTTCATGGGTGCACGGCCTGTATGAAATGCAAAGATATTCAGGATGGAAAGTGCCATATTAAAAACGACCATCTGAATATTTGTCTGCAAAAAATGGTGGAGGCCGATGGAATCATTATCGGTTCGCCGGTTTATTTTGCGGATGTGACCACCGAAATCAAAGCGCTGATTGATGTGGCCGGATATGTTACCCGTGCAAATGGTTTTACGTTGAAACGGAAAATCGGGGCAGCCGTAATTGCTGTCAGAAGGGGAGGAGCATTGCACGCTTTCGAAACCATCAACAATTTCTTTTTGATTAACCAGATGATTGTACCCGGATCGAGTTACTGGAATTTTGCTTTTGGCCGTAATCAGGGAGAAGTGGTGAACGATGCAGAGGGAATGCAAACCATGCAAACACTGGGCGAAAACATGGCCTGGCTTTTACAACAGGTAAAAAAGTAAAAGGCACCAGTTTTCACCGGTGCCTCAACGCTTAAAATAAACCAATTATTTCTAATCGGTAACAATTACTAAATATTTTGATGCCTTCCAGAACTCAGCCGGATTGTCGATAAACAAGGTATCGGCTCTTTTTTCACTTGACCAGTGAAATGAACCTGCCGGATGAACAGTTACTAATTTTGCCTTTTTGGCCATCAGTCTTAAATAGTTGAAGTTTCTGATGTCAATCTGGGTAAAATAATCTTTGTTGAAATCTTTTTTCATCACGGCAGTTTTTCCCATGCCGATCACACCGCCGCTTTTTTCAATAATACCATTGTCTTTTAATTCTTTGTTGGTACCAAATGCATAAAAGGCAGTATTCAGCGAAACAGTCTGCGATTCAATCGTCTGCGTTTTTTCGGCACTTTCAGTTTCAACCGTTTTAATGCGCTGGCTGAGCTGCGAAATATCCACATTCAGTTTTTTAACTTCCTGTGTAAGGTTGTCAATCTGAATGTTTTGTTCGTGTGCCTGTGCTTCCATGTTGCTAACCATCAGTTCCAGCCCTTTAATGGTTTCTTCGAGATCGCCGATTTTCAGGTTGGCATTTTTCAGCTTTTTCTGCAACGAGGCGGTCAGCGCTTTGTTTCTCTGTAAAAGGTCGTTTAAAAGCGCAATATCTTCCAGAATCATCTGTTTCTGGCTGGCGTTTAATTCTTTTCCGCTTGCCGACTGAACAGAAACGATTTTCTCAACCTGTTTAATGGAGTCGAGATTTGCCTGAATCTCTGCAAAATCACCCAACATCGATGCGATGGATGAATCGCGGTAAGCAGTTACCTGCTCCAGACTGTCTTTTACCAACATCAGGTTCTGCGCATCTTTTTTGTAATTATGACAACTGCTGAATGCAACAACTGCCAGAATTAAAACAAATAATTTTTTCATGTCTTTCATTTTTAACCAATTGAATATGCAAAGCTATAACTATATTTTCATATCATTATAAACCTTTGCAGTCCAGTTTTATTGTTCGAACCCTAATTTATGAACAATTTTCAGGGTTGTGTGGCTAAAAATTCCTGCTCAAAAGCTTCAGGTGTTGGTATGTCGTTATGATGCCAGTGTTTTATGACGGTCCCGTCTTTAATCAGCATCAGGCCGGGATTCGACCGGATAATAGTTTTCAGTGTTATTTCGTCGCAATTGAAAAAGTCGTATGGCGCGCCGGTTTCTTCGGCAAAAGCTGCTGCCTCCTCAGGCAGTGTTGAAGTAAGACAGATAAATGAATAACCTTTGTCTTTTGCCCAACCAGCCAGGTTGTTAATTTTTTCCTGTGGTTTCCTGCTCGATTTTTCAAGATTATAGGCAACCAGAATAAACACGTAGTTTTTATCGTAGAGGAAAAAGTCGATAATATTTTCACCTTCAGGCGTGGTTATGGTGAAATCATGAATCGGTGGAATATAACCAGCCTGAACCAGCTTCGATTCCATATTTGCATATTCCCAGTTGAGTGTATCCTGCCAGGGATAATTCTGTTCGGTGAATTTCTGAATCTCTCCTGTGCTTTTGTTTTTATAGTAGAAAATATTTTCATAAACCTCTTTCGGTGCATCTTCCGGTACACTCATGGCCTGCGGAATATTGGTTCCGGCTTTAAAAGGTCTGAAATCGATGATTGGCAAATGGTTGTATGACCAGTAAACAAGAAAAATGTAAACTGCCGTTGTAATTCCAGAGAGCAGGTACCCCGGCTTTTTACTTTTCAGTAAATTCATTTTGTCGTTTTTGCGGTAAACAAAAACAATGATTGCAAATGCCGATAAAACAATGTTTTTATAAAACGTTTCCCAGTTGGTAATTACAAGGGCATCGCCAAAACAACCACAATCGGTTACCGGATTTTTAATGGCAATCCAGAGTGTGAGCGGGAGGAAAAAACCCATAAACAACAGCGCCAGCCAAGAAAACAGACGGATAAAAACATTGAAAAACAGAGCAACTCCGATGGCAAATTCAGCAAACGGCAAAATAAATCCGAGAGGGAATGCCGACCAGGTAAGCCAGTCCAATCCCATAGCATGATAATAATCGGTGAATTTGTAAACCGATCCAAGCGGATCAATTCCTTTTACAAATCCGGAGAATATAAATGTCAATCCCAATAAAATCCGGGCGATGGTTACGACTAATTTCATTCAACTAACTTTTGTGGTTTTCAAAATCAATTTTAATCATGGCAAAAACTGCGTAGTTGATAATATCTAGGTAATTGGCGTCAATACCTTCCGAAATATCGGTTTTTCCCTGGTTGTCTTCAATCTGTTTTACTCTTTTCAGTTTCATCAGAATCAGGTCGGTGTATGAACTCACACGCATTTGCCGCCATGCTTCGCCATAATCGTGATTTTTTGCCTGCATCAGGTTTTTGGCTATGGCAAACCAGCGGTGGTAATGGGCCAGTGTTTCTTCAGCAGGCAACTCCGTATCGGCGGTGCCCAGTTCAAGCTGAATCAATCCCATGATGGCATAATTGATGATTCCGATAAACTCGGGTCTGATTCCTTCGCCCACTTTTGTGTCGCCTTTTTCTTCGAGTGTCCTGATTCTTTGTGCTTTAATAAAAATCTGGTCAGTAATTGAAACAGGCCGTAAAATCCGCCAGGCAGTTCCGTAATCCGACATTTTACGGGTGAAAATGTCATTGCAGACTTCAATCACATGGTCATATTGCAGATTTGTTTTTTCCATTCCGGTAGTATGAAGCTATTGTTTTATCAAACTTAAAATTTGGTTATAATGTTTTTGTGAAAGGCATAAAAGTATTAAAAATTGAAGAATCTGAGCGCTTTTGTTTTACATTTGTGCTTGTTCGAAAAATAACATAAATCGCAGGCACATGCTGATTAGCCAGTCGACCGGGAAGTTTTTAAAACGAAAAAATAAAATTACAGTTGGTGATTTCCAGCTCGATTTTACCATTCCGGTTGTGATGGGGATTGTTAATGTTACGCCTGATTCTTTTTATGACGGTGGGAAATTTGCTGATGAGGCAGTTTTGCTGAATCATGTGGAGAAAATGATCACCGATGGCGCCACCGTCATCGACCTGGGAGGAATTTCAACCCGGCCCGGATCTGCCATAATTTCAACAAAAGTTGAACTGGAAAGATTGCTTCCTGCAGCAACTGCAATCAGGAAAAATTTTCCTGAAATAACAGTTTCAATCGATACTTTCCGCTCGTGGGTGGCGGTTCGGATTATTGATGAGATCGGCCCTGTAATTATTAACGATATCTCAGGCGGATCGCTTGACTCGAAAATGTTTGAAACAGTGGCACGTTTAAAAATGCCCTACATTCTTTCACACATCCAGGGAACGCCGATGAATATGCAGGAGAATCCGCAATACAACGATGTTGTGCGCGATGTTTCGAATTATTTCAGCGAGAAAGTGAAGAAACTTTCCAAACTTGGGGTTGAAGATGTAATTCTTGACCCGGGATTCGGTTTTGGGAAAACATTGGATCATAATTATGATTTGCTGAACCGGCTCGATGCCTTTAAAGTATTTCAGTTACCGGTGATGGTGGGATTAAGCCGAAAATCGATGATCTGGAAAGCGCTGGAAATTACCCCTGAGGCGGCATTAAACGGCACAACAGTTGCCAATACCATGGCGCTGCTTAGTGGCGCCGATATTCTTCGGGTTCACGATGTTAAGGAAGCCGCAGAGGCAGTGAAAATCTTTTGTGAAATTAAAGCAACTATCAGTAAATGATGGCATTTATTACCATACGGTTTCTCGATTTGCTCGATATTCTGCTGGTGGCATTTTTGCTTTACCAGTTGTACCGCCTTGTAAAGGGAACCATTGCATTTAACATTGTAATCGGGCTTTTTTCGATTTATATTTTTTGGGTGATTATCCGGTTCCTGAAAATGGAGCTGATGGAATCGATCATGAGCCAGTTTATCGGGGTGGGTTTTATTGCGCTGATCATAGTTTTTCATCCCGAAATAAGACGTTTTCTTGTGTACGTAGGAACTCATTATAATCTGAACCGGGTTTTTGCACTCGATAAAATATTGGGAACCAACAAAAAGAAAACTTTCAGTCAGGAGCAAATTGATATTCTGGCGGATGCCTGCATGTCGATGGCAAGATCTAAAACCGGGGCATTAATCGTTATTACCCTAAAAACTGAACTGAATGAACAGGTTAATACCGGGGAAAAGCTAAATGCAAGAATTTCATCGTCACTGATAAGAACCATTTTCTTTAAAAATTCACCTTTGCATGATGGTGCAGTGATTATTAAAGGAAACCGGATTGCAGCCGCCGGTTGTATTTTGCCGCTCACACAACGGGAAATAGACGAGGAGTTCGGATTAAGACATCGTGCAGCTATTGGTATTACTGAAATCAGTGATGCAATCTGCATTATTGTTTCTGAACAAAGAGGTGCTGTTTCGTTAGCCAAAGATGGTGAAATCAGAAAAGATATTTCGAAAGAAGAACTCGTTTCCCTGCTTACTGAAAACATTGAAATTCCGGAATAAATCTTATCCGCAAAAATGAACAGAATCTGTAGTTTATTTGATATTCAATATCCTGTAATTCAGGGTGGAATGGTTTGGTGTTCGGGTTGGAAACTGGTTTCAGCAGTGAGCAATGCCGGTGGTCTGGGACTTATTGGAGCCGGGTCGATGCACCCGGAAACTTTGGAAGAACACATCGTTAAAACCCGGAACGCCACCGAAAAACCTTTTGGGGTGAATATTCCGCTTTTTTATCCCGAACTGGAAAGAATTGTCGAAATCATCATCCGGTTGAAAGTCCCGGTTGTTTTTACATCGGCCGGAAGCCCGAAATTATTGACAGGCAGGCTGAAAGATGCCGGAATAAAAGTGGCGCATGTTGTATCAAGTGCAGTTTTTGCCGAAAAGTGCGAGGCTGCCGGAGTTGACGCAATTATTGCCGAAGGTTTTGAAGCTGGCGGGCACAATGGCCGTGAAGAAACCACTACACTGACACTGATTCCTTCGGTGCGGAAAGCAACTGGCTTGCCTTTGATGGCAGCGGGCGGTATTGCCACCGGCAGGGGAATGCTGGCTGCAATGGTTTTGGGTACCGAAGGTGTGCAGATCGGTTCCCGGTTTGCCATTTCAGAAGAATCTTCGGCTCACCCTGATTTCAAAAACCTGGTTTGTACCCTGAAAGAAGGCGGAACAAAACTCGCTTTGAAAAAGCTGGCTCCGGTGAGGTTAATCAAAAACAGCTTTTTTGAAAATGTGCATGAAGCTGAGTTGCGCGGGGCAAGTGCCGACGAATTGAAATTATTGCTCGGAAAAGGCAGGGCAAAAAAAGGAATGTTTGAAGGCGACCTCGAAAACGGTGAATTGGAAATAGGCCAGATTTCATCGGTTATTAACAATATTCTTCCGGTCAGCGAAATCATGAAATCACTGATGGAGGAATACAGATTGGCAGCCGGTGAAATAAATTCAGCCGAAAATTTCAGGTTTTAAATCTTGTTCGAAGGCAACTCAGGTTTTGTAAGTTCATCGAGATTAAAATACTGCATCGCCAGAAAAGTGTAAGGTATTACATACAAAACCGAGGATACAACCGTCGAAAAACCTGAAAGTAACCAAAACCAGGTTGGATATTCAAGTGGTGTTTGTGCCTGACCCACAACGGTAAATGTAAATCCTGCAATCATCGAAGGAAATGAAATGATCAGGCTCACAATCCAGATGATGATCAAACCTATGATATTAATAGCAAATGTGGCTAACCACTGCCGGTTAACAAGGAATGCAGAACGAGTGATTGCATTGCCGATTCCCTGTCGTTCGAATAAAAGAATAAAAAATGCCGGCGAAAGCGTCACGGCAAAATAGATTCCGGGTAAAATACAGAGAATAATTCCGAAGACGACAATCACAAAAATCACCAGGCTGAGCCCGATTGCCAGTAATCCGTTACTGAATAGCAGGTTCGAGACTTCACTTACATCAAAATTGCCTTTCCCTTTTTTTACATACAAATCAATGTAAGTATAAAAGGTGGCAATCAGCAAGGCCTGAACAAACAATCCGAACAACGAAAAAATCAGGATATTCATATAAACCGGGCCAATGTTGGCCATCAGATTTTCAGTGTCAGAAAGATCGATTTTCCCCAGAATATTCTTTTGCAGATAAACCTGAACAATGGCGTACAAAATAATAAAGGGCAAAACATAAACCGCAACCAGTTTTGAAATGGGTTTGATTTCCTGTTTTAAAAACAAGAATGAGTCGGAAAAAATAGTTCCCAACTCTCTTCTTTTCCTGAATTGAATTCCCTGTTCAGTATTCATTATAAAATGATTGCGTTAATTGAAAGTTCTTTTTTCGATTTGATAAGTATTTCGTTCAGAGGCACTTCGCGAAATAAGTTCGCCCAGAAATCCGGCCAGGAAAAATTGTGCACCAATGATAATGGATGTAAGTGCAATATAAAAATAGGGGCTGTTGGTAAGCAAATGCCCAACAATTCCGTGTTTCAGCTGAATAATTTTCTGTATCCCCAGCCAAAGCGAAGCCAGAAATCCGATAAACATCATGATGATTCCGAGGATGCCGAAAAAGTGCATCGGACGTTTTACAAATCTCGAAATAAACATGACTGATAACAAATCGAGCGGCCCGCGGACAAAACGTTCAATCCCAAATTTGGTGACACCATATTTGCGTTCGCTGTGTTTTACCACTTTTTCGCCAATATTTTTAAAACCGGCCCATTTTGCCAGAACCGGAATGTAACGGTGCATTTCGCCATAAACTTCGATGCTTTTCACTACATTTTTGCGGTAAGCTTTTAATCCGCAGTTCATGTCGTGCAGTTTGATTCCGCTCATTCGTCGAACGGTCCAGTTATACAGTTTGCTGGGCAGATTTTTTGTCAGCACCGGGTCGTGACGCTTTTTTTTCCAGCCCGAAACGAGGTCGAAGCCGTCGTTTTTAATCATTGAATAAAGTCCGGGAATTTCGTCGGGACTGTCCTGTAAGTCTGCATCCATGGTAATAATCACATCTCCCTGGGCCACTTCGAAACCACAGAAAAGCGCAGCAGATTTTCCGTAGTTGCGCCTGAATTTAATTCCTTTGATATTTGAATTTTTGTTTTGAAGTGATTCAATCACCTGCCACGAATTGTCTTTGCTTCCATCGTCAACCATGACGATTTCATAACTGAAATTGTTTTCAGCCATTACTTTTTCAATCCAGACAACCAGTTCCGGGAGCGATTCTTCTTCGTTAAAAAGGGGCACAACTACGGAAATATCCATAAAAAAATTAATTGTTTATAAAGGAACCTCGTCGGTTGGGTTCTTTTTGGTAAAGATGGCGGTTATTAACGAAATAATCAAACCTAAAAAGGCACCACCAACGATACTCATTACCAGCATCATAAAAGGAGTCTGAAATTTTGTAGCCATATTCACGGCCATTTCAAGCTGTTCTTCAGGCACTCTTCCTTGTTTGATAATTTGTTCTTCGGTAAAAATTCTTAGTTGTTCAGTCAACGAAGGATCAATGAACTTGAACAGTATAAATGAATAAATGCCTGATATTGCTGAAGCAAATACGAGTGCGAGAACACCCGATGCAACTGCCTGTCCATAGGTAAGGGTTCCGCCAAGAGCTTTTTTATAAGTTATCTGGGCAAGTATTACACCCCCTATAAAAATGGGGTAAGTTAAATACTGACTGATTTTTGAAAACGGATTACCGGTGACATAAAATACAACCGATAAAAGGATCAATACAACGGCGATGTAAACACCGGTAATCATGGTTGATTTCCAGATTGAAACAGCTTTTTCTTCCATAAATGTTGATTTTAAGTTCGAATTACGACAAATATAACGCTATTTTTTATTGACATTCCGGGTTTTTATATCTGTACGAATTTTTATTTCCCGGTTAGTCAGTGGTATAGGTTAATGTATGCAACCGAAAATTACGGGGTGTACATTTTTTATTTGGTGGTAATCCAAAAATTTCTACTTTTGCGCCGGGTAAGTCCTGCGCGACCAGCTCCTGCTGAAATCCCCCAGGGTCGGAAGGCAGCAAGGGTAGGCGGTTGTAGCGGTGCGACGCAGGTAGCTTACCCACTTTTTTTGTAAAAAGAAGAAGTGAAATTTTGAAAAAAAAGTGTTGCACAAGTAAAAATTATTGCTTTCCTTTGCCGCGCTGAAAAAGAAAAACAGCATCGTTCTTAAAAAAACTGAAATATAAATAAGCCGGATTAGCTCAGTTGGCCAGAGCACGTGATTTGTAATCTCGGGGTCCTCAGTTCGAATCTGAGATTCGGCTCAAATTTATAAGGGTCGTCAGTTCGTCCCGATGCATCGGGATGAGATTCGGCTCTTTTAAAAAATATCCGGGGAGTTACCAGAGTGGCCAAATGGGGTAGACTGTAAATCTATTGGCAACGCCTTCGGTGGTTCGAATCCATCACTCCCCACAAAAGCCTTTCATCATTGCGATGGAGGGCTTTTGTATTTTTAAGGCTTTTGTAATCACTGCAACTTTTCAGGTACTTATGTGTTGAATTTGACAGTTGTATTTTTAAGCCACAGAAAATTTTAGAAACAATGTTCCGACTATTTATCTTGTTAACGTTATTGGTGCCGGGTACATATCTGTACCTGCGACTTAACCGGCTTTTTATCATGCCGGGATACAAAATTCTGTTCACGGTTATTTTTCTGATTCTCTTTCTGATGATTCCGCTATCCGGATTTTTCATGACTTCAGCCAACAACCTTTTTCAAAAAATCCTGGGACAGATTTCAGGTTATTTACTGCCATTCTTTTTATATGTTTTCCTGGCGGTAGTGATTTACGACCTGTTTTTACTGGTGAATTATTTTCCACAATGGGTTTCACTTGATTTAAGAAAAACTTTTGATTACAAAATCTATGCACTCGGCGGAATAACAATTTTTGCGGCACTTGTGGTGATTGGCGGAGTTATCAATATGAATTATATGCAGGTTTCAAAATACGAAATTTCGGTACCGCGGAAAAATTCAAATCTCGAAAAACTGCGTGTGGCTTTTATTGCCGATTTTCATATCCATTCGGGCGTTCCGGTTTCTTTTGTCGAAAAGTATGTCGGAAAAGTAAATGAGCTTAACCCTGATTTAATGTTGTACGGCGGCGATATTGTTGACGACAAAAATATTCATCCTGAACTGGAGAGAATAACAGGTTTATTCAATCAAATAAAACCCCGTTTTGGTGTTTATGGTGTTCTTGGAAACCATGAGTTTTACCGCGGCCACAACGACGGTGCTTTTTTCAGAAATGCAGGGATTATTTTGTTAAATGATACAATCACCCAAATTGGCGATAGTTTTATTGTGGCCGGCCGGTTCGACGAACATTTCGGAAAACGCAAAGCTGTGGATGAAATCCTGGGCGACAGCATCCCCGATTTGCCCATTTTATTACTCGACCACCGGCCAACTCAACTTGAGGAAGTAAGCAAAACTTTAGTAAATGCTCAGTTTTCGGGGCACACACACAATGGTCAGTTGTTTCCGTTCAACTTCATTATTAAAAGAATGTACGAACTTGGGTGGGGTTACAAACAAAAGGCAAACACCCATTTTTTTGTCACCAGTGGATTGCGTTTGTGGGGCCCGCCCGTAAAAACAACCGGAAAATCGGAGATTATTCTTGTCGATTTTAAGTTTGAATAAGCAATTCACTTTCAGCAAACACAGGTCTTATATTATCTGATTGTATTCTTTCTGTTTCTGAATCTTTTAAATCCTTTGTCAATTCCGATGGTAATCAGCGTAAACAAAGCAAAAACTGCCAGAAATCCGGATGCCTTTCCCAGGCTGATTCTGCTGCCACTTCTGAAATCTCCGCCACGTCTGTTGCCGCCGTGGCCACCCCTGAAAGAACCATGTTCACCCCGGAAATCATCCCTTCTAAGCTTTTGTCTCAAACTGTCGGGCAGTGCTTCAAAATTTCTTTCATTACCAGTTTTGTTTTTCAGACTGTCGGGCAAATTTGGTCTTTCCCTGAATTCAAAATCTCCACGGACGCCACCAGGCCGTTCATGTCTTTCGCGTCCTTCAAATCCTCCGCGGCCACTTCTGAAATTCTTCTGGTCGCTGTTGATTCGAAAAATCCGGGCGCTGTTTTCCCAGTATCGCAGACTTACAAAGGCTAAAGCACCGGTAACCACAATGGCCACCACTAAAATGATAGTACTAATTTTCCTGAACATTGGCTGATTTTTTAAGATTTAACCTGCAAAGAACCCAGTTCCAGTGGAGACCGAGATGTATCCCGAAAAGCGCAAGGGTGATAAACGACGAGCTGGTGTGCATTGTGCGCCAGAACATGCGCGAACCGCCGAGGTTGAGCCACGAAAAATCAATGGTTTTTGCAATGGCAATTCCGCTCAGAATCATCAGAACCAATCCCGCGAGCAATGTGACATCGAGTACATAGTTCAATCGCGCCCGGGCCGGTGTGGTTCTGAAAAAACAAACGGTTACTTTTTTTATCCAGCCCCAGTTCAGCACTTTGTGAAGAATAAAAAACAACCCGATAATCAGTCCTGCCCATTCGTGAAATCCAAGCCCGTAAAACGACCGCGGGTCCATCAGCAAAACCATCACCACGGTCAGCAAAATGTTGTGTATGAATTTAAATCTGTTCATTGTTAAAAGTTTTCTGTTTCTGTTATTTTGAAATTGTTTATAGCCTGAATGTATGCGTGTATTTCAACAAAACCGTCTGGTTAATAAATGGCGAATGTTTATCTCCCGGGTCTAATTTTCCTGCATTTCGCATGTCGTTCAGCACCAGGTAAAAATCGTTGCCATCACGAGGATTATATCGTAATCTGTAATTGGTAATCAATATGTTGTCGATTTGGTTGTACTGCACAAAAGCGCTCATCGAGATTTTTGTGTTAGCCATGTAAGTGAGTTTTACTTTCCCAATGTTGTTGGTGAATTTCTGGTCTCTTGTTGGAAAGATCACATGGTCGAACTGGTACCCGGCAGTAATTTGGAAACTCGAAGAAAGGTTCAGTTCCGGGTCAACATTAAACGAAACCCGGTTGCCATCGTAAAACTGGCCGGCTTCAAAACCAACCATGCCAACCAGCTTTTTGGTGCGTGGGGAGTTGGCGAATCCATGAAATCCGTAAAAGTCATAATTTCCAGCCGGAACAAAAACATCGTCAGTAAGATGAAAATCTTCCAGAACTCCTTCCTTGCGGTAGGCCAATCCGGTAAAAGCCCCGAATCCGTTTTTAAAATTGATTTCGAACTCCGGCGAAATCTCCATGTTTTCAAGTTGTCCGTCTTCGATTCGCCGCAGCATTTCAAAATCAATCCCTGTGCGGTAATTGAATATGGCCGAATTTTCTTCCGGAAACCAACCGTACTGCATTTCACCCCTGAATTCGTGCAGGTTATTCAGGAAAATAAAACCCGATTCGGGATTAAAATCTTTTCCCCAATAAGCATAAACACCGCTGTATCCAAAACCTTCTTCCGAACGCCGTTCCCACGCCAGCCTGAAAAAAGTGGGATCAAGTGAAGCGACATTGTTCTCAAGGCTGTTGTCGATGGTTTGAGCAACTTTTACATCAAGGTAATCATCGCCAAAAATCCTGATGATTCCATCCAGTCCGTAACCCACATTGTAACTGCCATCGAAACCGAGCCTGCTTGTCAGCATCCCGCCGATGTATGAGTTTTCGTTAATCACTTGTTTCCTCACACGTGCCACACCGAAATTTTCAGCAGGATTACCATTAAACTTTGCCGTATTCATGTCTAGAATACCGATGTCCCATTTACCAAGCCTGCCGACTAACCTCGCCCCGCCGGGTATTGCTGCCATTTCGCCATCCACGATTCCGATATTCCGGCTGTAAAACAAATCCTGCGGACCACCCAAATTAAAACTGAAAATGGAAGCGCGTTCCTGGAAAAAGAGCCTTTTTTCGGGGAAGAAAAGTGAATAGCGGGTCAGGTTTACCTGTTCGTCATCGGCTTCCACCTGCGCAAAATCTGTGTTTACTGTGAAATCTAACGTCAGGTTGTTGTTCAGGTTATATTTTACATCGAGGCCACCGGTCAGTTTTGGTTCGTTTGATTTTACAAAATCATCGCCTGTTTCGCTTGATTCGTAGTTTTGCGAGATTCCGCCCATCAGATAGGGCGAAATATACAGCGGATTGCGAGGTTTAATCTGTTCAAAAACAATGGTTTGTCCCAATGAAGGTTTGATTTTTGCGTTTTGGCCATATTTGGTGTCGATAGCCGGATATGTATCGGTTTCGTTGCAGTGACTAATTCCCCGGTTGATTATCAACCCCATTTTTGTGATGTCGTTCACGCTTTGAAAACGCAGGCTCGAAAACGGAATTCTCATTTCAATGAGCCACTCTTCGTCGTTTTTCACGGTTTTAACATCCCAAAACGAGTTCCAGGTAAAATTTTTGCTTCCTTCGTCAGGTCCACCGCCACCGGCAGCATCGTTTGCCACCGTGTAATCGATTTTTAAACCCGATGGCATGGTAAAAAAGGCAAGTGCATTTTCATTATCGTTGTAACTATCGAGTAAAATCCCGAAATAATCGGAGTTTTCCGATGTTTCATCTCTCTTTTTGCTGGTCGATACCAGCTTCGAGATATCGTTATAATAGAGTTTCGCGCCAATCCACAGATAATTGTTGTCGAAAGTAATATACACTTCGCTTTTCTCGGTGGGTGAACCGTTGTAAACCGGGTAATGCATCACCAATGGAAAGTTCCGGCTCAGTTGCCACGCAGGTTCGCCGGGATTGCCATCGAAATCGATTTCCCCGGTCAGCGGTTCAATTTTAATTTCTTCCTGCGCAAAAACCGGATGGAAAACAGTAATTGCGGAAAAAAAGGAAATAAGCCACGAAAGTTTTTTCATTTCAGAATTAGGTTAATTGAAGTTTCAATTTATTGTACAGCTAAAATGCTTTTTCTTTTCTTGATGTAAACCGGCAGGGCAAAGTACCATTTAATACGCTGGATTATATGGATGAGAACCAGCAACAATAGCATCTGACCGGTAACTTCATGGATTTCCCTGAAATTGAAAATTTCGCGCGGAACCCATTCAAGCCACATAACAAGGCCTGAAACGGCCATCAGAAAAAATACAACCACAGTAACTGAAAGCAGTTTGTTCTTTAAAACGAATTTTGCGGAACCCAGCTTTTTAAACCATTTCCAGTGATGAATGGTATGAAAAACCATTAAACCAAGCATGATGAGTCCAAACCAGATGTGGATATTTTCCCCGGCATTTTCTCTTTTTTCAAACGGAAATTCAGGATTTCCGCTGTTAATCTGTGGTGCAAATCCTGCCGTTGAAATTTCTGTTTCTGTTGTTATTTGTTCTGTCCTGAAATCATGGCTGCGTTCGTGATGACCGCCACCGGGTTTGATTAAACCGGATGCGGCACTGATTCCAAATGCCACAATCAGCAAAACATTGACAAGGTATTTTGTCGCGAAAGAATAAATTATGTTCTTCATTTTTCAAAAATTTAAGATTCTGTTTTCGCCCATTTTAGATGGAAGAACGAGGCTGAGGTTTTGAAAAAACTTTGAAATGCAAAAATTGAAAGGTGAAATGTAAAAAAACATAATTGAAATGCATCGACGATGCTTTTCCTCTGGATTCGTTAACAAAACAGGGTCATTCACATCACTTTTTTTTACGTCTTTTTCAAAAGTATTTTATTCATTAAATTGCCAAATGAATAAAATTTGAATCAGATTTGTTTTTAATCGGATAAAAATGCGGATGAAAAACACTCAAAAAAAACACACCAACGGTGTGTCCTGTAAATAACCTCCGGTTTTAACCGGAGGGAAGTATGAGGGAAAGTAGAAAACAAAACCCTGTAGGGGTTTACCAAAAATTACAATTATTCACCGGGAAACCCCTCCGGGGTATTTTACTTCGCGCCACTGCAGTGCCTCCGGTTTGCACCGGAGGTTATTTACAGTAAGTCCTTTCAGGACTTTTCTTTTATATCCCAAGGGATAAACTATGAATAACCTCCGGTTTTAACCGGAGGGAAGCGAAGAGGAGGAGTAAACAAAACCCTGTAAGGGTTTACCAAAAATTACAATCATTAACAGGGAAATCCCTCCGGGGTATTTTGCTTCGCGCCACCGCAGTTCCTCCGGTGCAAACCGGAGGTTATTTACTGTGCGTCCCTCCGGGACGCTAAAAATTCAGGGAATTTGAAAATTGGATTTGATTTTCTGTCTGTAAGATATTCCAGATAGTCCTGGCATCGGTTTACTCCCCGGCAAACCAGTTTTTAAATTCGGCAACGCGGGTGCGGCTGACCAGAATTTTTTCGGGGATGGAAACTTTCAGGTTGATGGATAACCGGCTGTTGAACCACCAGTCGACATCTTTTATCGATTTTCGGGAGATTATGAACTGGCGGTTGGCCCTGAAAAAATCTGCCGGATTGAGTTTGCCGGCCAATTCGTCGAGGTTGAAATCCACCGGATAAGTTGTCAGGTCAAAGGTTCTGGCAATCACTTTTCCCGATTCGGTGTAAAAAAAGGCAATGTCGCCGGCCAGCAGCGGAACCATTTTGTTGCCTTTTATTTCAACAAGAAAATGGGTTTTGTAACTTTTCTCCGGTTTAAGCGCCTGGATGAGTTGTTGAATATCAGGTTGAACAGCAGTTTTTGCCGAAAGTACCTCCAGTTTTTCAAGCGATTTTTTAACGGCTTCGCAGGTGATGGGTTTTAACAGATAATCGATACTGTTGACTTTGAACGCTTTGATGGCATATTCGTCGTACGCAGTGGTGAAAATGATGGGGCAGGAAATATTTACCTGGTCAAAAATCATAAAAGCCGAACCGTCGGCAATGTGAATATCCATAAAAACAAGGCCGGGCAGCTGATTTTGTTTCAGCCACTGCACAGTCGATTTGATGCTGTCGGTAACAGCAGCCACTTCAATACCCCCGATTTCATTCAAAATACTGATGAGGTGCCGGGCTACCGGTTTTTCGTCTTCAACTACAAG
>CAZXVT010000072.1:1076-19887 GCA_964644015.1 uncultured Maribellus sp. | reverse complement strand
CTTTTTCTTACCCATTTTCTTCAAAAAATCATACAAAGAAAACCAAAAACGCTTAATCTCTGACCAATTGCTGACAAATGAACGATATTCATTTTCTATGTTATATTACAAATAACACATCCGGTAATATTTTGTTAAAACAGCCGTTTTGATTGGGCAAACAATAAATAATGCCTTATTTTGAGACTGATTTAATTACCAAAAACCAATTCAAAGTATTTCAATGAAAAAACTTTTTCTCGTTTTGATGGCTTTCATGTCATTATTTGGTGTAAAAGCCCAGGACAAAATCATTACCATTCAAAATGATACGATCGATTGCCGGATTATTTCGGTAAATGCCGATCGTATCAGTTATGAACAAAAAATGCAGGACAATCAGGTAACCGGAAAGTCGATTACAACATCGGAAGTGCTGCAATATCTTCGTGCAGAAAATAATGATCATTTAAGCCTTAACGCTCAGAATTCAATCAAGGCAAAACCGGAACACCGTTTTCTATTCAACTTACAGGGTGGTCTTTCCTATTCATTAACCGACCTGAGTAACTTCAATAACTTGCTCATAAATGCCGGGATTCCTGCGTCTGAAGCGGATGATTACACCAATAAACTAAAAAACGGGATTTATTTCAGCGCTGGATTTCACTATTTACTAAATAATCTGATCGGAGTTGGTGCCGAATACACATTTTTTCAATCCTCGTCAGAAGGAGAATTTTTAGTGAATGGCTACAGCGGAATGAATCTCCCGGTTTATACCACAACCCGGCTTGACGAAAAAATATACTTTAATTTTATTGGTCTTTCAACACTTTTACAGCAATTTCCGGGTGCAAAGCATAAAATCAGAATCAGCGAAACGGTTTCTCCGGGAGTAGTTTTCTTCCGCGATGAAACCCGTGGAATTGACTACCAGGAATACTGGCCGGTTGACGATATTTATTACGGTCAACTGCCTCAATATTACAATAACTCAAATACTTTAACACAAGGAAAAGCCTTTGGAATTAAAGGCAGTTTGTCGGTTGAGTATTTAATAACGCCCCGGCTATCGGTCGGACTGTCGGGAAGTTTTTTGTGGTCAAATCTTCAAAAAGTATCAATTAAAAGCTTAAACTACAGTTCAGAAAATCAGGAGCCTGAAAAAGCCATCGATATATCGCATATTGACTACGGAGTTTCATTGCGATACAGATTTTAACCGGAATAACCCACACAATTAAAAAAATCAGAATGAAGCGAATAATAAAAAACTGCATCTTGCTTTCGATAGCAATTTTTACTTTCTCGTGCAGCGATGAGTTTATAAATGAAAAACTCGATATTTCAGGTGTTGCAATATCGGCTGTAATTATTTCACCTGAATGGGAAACCGATGATTACCAGTTTCAATGCAAAGGTGCCGGAAACGCAGATTTCATCATTGAGAGCAAACCTGAATGGCTGAGTACGGATGCTGTTACCGGCAAATTTGTTAATAGCATTGCCACCATTCATGTAAAAGCCAACCTTGAATCCCGTTATTCAAATACAGGAATTTATGCCGACCAGATGATGATTACAGCAGGTGGAAAAAAATATGCTGTCCCGCTGTATTATATCAATGAAGGGACTCCGGCCATACAGGTAAACCGGACTTTTGAAATAAGTTATAACAACTTTTATAATCAAATGCAGATTTCCAATTCGGGCAATGGCATTTTGCTTTGGGATATCGTAAGTATGCCCGAATGGCTTACTGTAAATACCGGGCAGTTTGATTCGATGTCGTTAATGCTTGGAAAAGATGCTTCTGCCTCCATTCCTTTTCTGTTCAACCTCGAAAAAGCTGTACAAAATGATAATCTGACCGGAACGATTTTATTAAAAACCAACGATAAAAATAATCCCCTGGTTACAATTCAGGTTACTGCCAACTTGGGAAATCCGGATTTTAACATTTTTGAAAACCCGCTCAATTTTGACAACACCGAAACGACCAAAATTTTCAGGGTTTATAATCACGGTGAAGGAATTGCCATCTGGCGTTTTGAAGGATTGCCGGAATGGCTGACGGTTTCACCTGTAAACGGAGTGGTAATGTCGTATTCATCAGCCGATATAAATTTTACCTGCGATCGCAGCAAATTGTCACCAGGCCTGAATTCAGCCACTATAAATCTGAAATCCAGCGATCCCGACCGCCCATCTATTGCAATTACTGTGACCGTTCGTGTACCCGGCATCGGTGAAAATATCCGACTGTTGGAAGGGAACATTGTTGACCTGAAAATCAATAAAAACACAAATACATTGTATTTTGTGACAAGCCAGCCCAATAAACTGGTGACTTATAATATTGTCAACAAGGAAGTTACTCATGAAATAGCTTTAAGCAAAGCGCCCACCTGCCTCGCTATTTCGGAAGATTTCACCAAAGCTGTGGTCGGACATGGGGGAATGATGAGTGTTATTGATCTGACTGCTTATTCGGTGTCGAAAACTTATGAAACCGATTACACGGTTTATGACGCAGAATGGGCAGATGATAACTGGTTTTGCTATACGAAAGCCAACAATAACACCGAAAACCTGCTCTGGATGAATGTCAGTACTGATGAATCAATACAAACTTCCACCGGCTCTCATATTTTGGGGACTGCCGATTTGAAAAAGATTCCGAATCAGCCATACATCATTGCAGGTAGAAAAAACGTTTCACCATCGGGTATTTTTGTTATTGATATCGCAACAAAAACGCTGAAAAGTTATACTCACACTACGCTTGGCGACCTTTGGTTTTTCAATGAAGGTCAACTGGTGGTAACAGGTTACTCCTATGTTATGCGAACTTCCACCATCACTGCTCCAGATGGTTATAATTTGAACGAACCTCCATCTATCGGAGAATTAATAGGCGAAGCTTATCGTTATCCGGCATGGTGGGTGGATTTTACTCCGGAAAGCAATAGTATCTGGGCAATATTAAGTTATCATGCTGATTACTACTTTCCACCGTATAACGGAAGAATTTACCAGTTTGAAGACAATGATTTCAAATTGGCAAAAACCATCACTTACAACAATATTTTTCAACCCGATGCCCAGACTGCCGCTTATGAAGTGGAAGCCCGTTATGTATTTGCAAACAACGAGGGAACAGAATTAACAGTTTTGCGAAAGGGCAAAGACAATAATAACTGGTCGATAGAATTTATTCCGGTTCAATAAATCAGAATAAAAACAAAGGCCGCAACTCAATTTTGCGGCCTTTGTTTTTATATTACTTCCCCGAATAAATCGTAATCCTCAGCACCCGTGATTTTTACATTTACGAACTCGCCTTTTTGCAAAGTTCTTGACGAGGTTACCAACACTTCGCCGTCCACTTCGGGTGAATCAAATTCAGTGCGCCCCACAAAAAATTCGCCTTCCTGCCGGTCGATGATGACTTTGAATGTCTTGCCAATCTTTTGCTGGTTGAGTTCAGCCGAAATCTGCTGCTGAATTTCCATGATTTCGTCAGCACGTTCCTGTTTTTCCTCATCACTGAGTTTATCCTTGAAATGCTTGTAAGCGTAAGTCCCTTCTTCATTCGAGAACGGGAAAACCCCCAGCCTGTCGAACCGCGTTTCTTCAATAAACGCTTTCAGTTCCTCGTAATCTTCTTCTGTTTCGCCGGGGAAACCCACCAGCATCGTGGTTCGCATCGCCACACCGGGAACTTCTTCTTTGATTCTTTTTATCAGCGCTTCGGTTTCCTCACGGGTAACGTGGCGCATCATATTTTTGAGTACCGGGTTGGCGATGTGCTGCAACGGCATGTCGAGGTATTTGCAAACTTTTGGATTTTCGCGCATCACCGGCAAAATATCATACGGGAACTTGGTGGGGTATAAATAGTGCAAACGAATCCATTCGATACCATCGATTTCGGAAATTGCATTTACCAAATCCACCAGCCGGCTTTTCCCATAAATATCGATTCCGTAATACGAGAGTTCCTGCGCAATCAGCAGGATTTCCTTCACTCCTTTTTTAGCGAGATAGCGGGCTTCTGTCACCAGGCTTTCAATGGTGCGCGACTTGTGTTTTCCGGTCATCATGGGGATGGCACAAAACGCACAAGAGCGGTTACAGCCTTCCGAAATTTTGAGGTAGGCAAAATGTGAAGGTGTGGTGATTTTGCGTTCGTAGATATATTCGGGCTGAAAAGTCACTTTCAGTTCGTCCACCATCGCTTTCATATCGAACTTGCCAAAGTAGCGGTCCACCTCGGGAATTTCAGCTTCCAAGTCATTCTGGTAGCGCTCCGATAAGCAGCCCATAACATACAGTTTGCCAATGTCGCCGCGTTTTTTGGCTTCGGCATAATCCAGAATCATATCAATGGATTCCTGTTTGGCATCGTGAATAAACCCGCAGGTATTGACAAAAACCGCATCAAAACCGGCGCCGCTTCCATCGTGCACTACTTCATATTTTCCGCGCTCCAACTGGCTGAGCAACACTTCCGAATCGACCAGGTTTTTTGAACAACCCATCGTCACCACATTTACCCTTTTCTTCATCTGTTCAAAATTTTGGTGCAAAGAAAAGGTTTTTTTGTGGAAATGGAAGCCTCCCCCTGCCCCTTCGCATGAGCAGCTTAATATTCAGAATTTAATCTTTGTAATCCTTTGCGAAATTCTCCATGAACTTTGGGAAACATTAAAAATGGTTATACTGAGTAACTCACCAACCATGAAAAATAAATCAAACAGCAAGGGGAAGTCACGTTCTGCTATTTAACTACATTTTCGAGAGATCTGTGCCGTTCCTTCCGAAACATGGTTTTGGCCTTGAAATATCCTTCCCTGCGGACGGTTTTTCCACTTTTATATTTACCCCCGGTTAAAACCGGGGGGGTATTCATATTCAATCCCTTCAGGGAATAAATACAATCTGTTTTCAATTGATTTCGTCGCCTTGCATTCCTTGTTATTCCATTATAGGCTACATCGAAATACTGAAGGACTCCTAATGATTATTTAAAATAACAATCTTCTCCTGATGAAATTGTTTGTCATTACAGATTCTCAAAAAATAAACCCCGTCATTCAGTTGGAGTTGCAACACTTTTCGGGGCTCGTAAACCACTGATTCCGAAAGCACTTTTTTACCATTCAGGTCAACAATATCTATTTTATCATATTCAAAATCAACAGATTCAATCACAATTTCCTTTGCTGCAGGATTGGGATAAACCTTCAGATTCATTTGAAAATTTATAAGATTGGTGCCGGTTGTTATTTTCTTTATTTCAAAATAGTTAACATTAAAACCGCCTTTGTTTGCAAAAAGCTTTATATAATGTTTCCCGGGTTTTATTTTAACATTCTGACTGTAACTTTTATAGGTTTGCCAGCCACCAGTATTACCAACATTGGTTGTTCCAACTTTCACATCATCCACATAGACCCACAAAACACCAGAGGTATAAGGTGATGCCAGCCTGCTGGTAAAAGTAAACATCGAATCGGCAGAAGTGTTATTCACCGCATATTCCATCCAGTCACCGTCTTCAATCCAGCTAATATTCAGTCCTCCGCCCACATCACCTGTGTTTTCAGTTTGAATACCAAATTGTGACAGAAATTTTTCTCCTTCGATTTTCCCCGGAATGATGCCCCAAACCGGCTCTTTCAGCGGATTTGTGACTTTAAAATCGTCGAAACCCTCCAGAATACCCTTGTCGTTTGAGGAAATATTCCCCGGATTGTAGCTAACTGTAATGGTTTCACCGTAGCGTATTTTATCAGAAACCGTAATCGCTATTGTACCTGCAATTACCATTTCCTTTATTGAAACGGGTTGCCCGTTTTTCTTAACAACAAAATCTGAAGTTTGTCCGATGTTCATTGCCAATGATTTTTCAAACGTAAGTTGTATTGTCGTCGCATCAGATTGAATCAGTCCGCTTTTTATTTTAAATGGCAACCCCGAAGAATGATTGGCTACTGGTTTGCCTGTAAAAGTCTTATGAATTCCATCTTCTGCTGAGATTAGGGTATTACCTGAACAGGAAAACGTTAGCACAAAATCGGCAAAAACAGGTTCAGACAATGTAAAAGTCAGCCGGGTTGAATCTTCATCAAGAAAATTACACCCGGTTAGGTTGATTAGTTTATCGCCGTTATATTTTGCATTTATCCAGAAAGCAGACAAATCTGAAGGAATTTTCATTTTCATATTAAAAACAGCAACAAGCGATTTGCCATCATCACTGGTTTTCAGTTCGGTAATTACAGGTGAGGCCCCTGGTAAAAGATTGTCAACCAAAGTATCGGTGAAGGAAGTCAGCGAAAGGTTATAAACTGACTCAACATTTCCGTTTTGATAGGAAATCAGAACTTTATTATCAGGCTGAATACTGTCGGTGATGTACACCAGCAACTGGCCGGCCATATTGCCCATCACCACACTGTCGATGGCAACTGCCGCACTATCTGCCTTAACGGAGAATCCGCTGAACTGTGCCTGTTTTTTGATGGGTTCATCCAGCAAAACCACAATTCTTCCGGGATTTTCACTGGTTACAGAAGCAGCCTTAAAAACCGGTTTTTTAACCCTCACCAGCGTATAGTTTTCGCCTGCAATCGTTGGCAAATCGTACACAAAAGTGATTGGCAGTTTTACATTGGCAATTTTCGAAGGGTCGGCAATAACAGGTGTTCTGATGTTAGCAATTGCAAAAAACGGGTTGGGATTTGTGCCCGTAGCCGCTTTTAAAAGCGAATCTTTCAGTGCCACTTCGTTGGGAACACGAATCCGGCAGTTTCCGCCCAGGTTTGATTTGATGGTTATTTTTTCAATCTGTCCGTCTTTCCATTCAAAATCCACTTCGAAGCCACCGTAAGTTCTTAACCCGCTGATGTCTCCTGTTTTCCAGTCGTCGGGCAGTGCAGGCAGAAAATGAACTGTTCCGTCGTGACTTTGCAGGAGCATTTCGGCGATTCCCGAAGTACATCCAAAATTCCCGTCAATCTGAAACGGCGGGTGTGAATCAAAAAAGTTGGGATAAGTTCCACCCGAGTTACTTAACACCGGGTCAACCAGAGTGAGTTGATCGGTAATCAGTTTCCGCGCATGGTTTCCGTCGAGCAGGCGTGCCCATAAATTTACCTTCCAGCCCATCGACCAGCCGGTGGAAACATCGCCCCTGTATTTCAACGAAGTGCGGGCTGCCTCAAACAACTTTGGCTGTGTAAATGGTGATATCTGGTTACCAGGAAAAAGTCCGTACAAATGTGACACATGCCTGTGCTGGTCGGTCGGACTGTCCCAATCTTCCATCCACTCCTGCAACTGGCCATAACGGCCAATCTGCATCGGTGGAAGACTGTCGAGAATCATTTGTAAATCCGACATTAAGTCGCTGTCTTTGTTCAGCAGTTTTGCGGCTTTTATGGTTTTCGAAAATAAATCGAAAAGTATCTGGTTGTCCATGGTTGCACCAGCACAAATAGAGGTGGAGTGAACTGACGGGTTGTTTTCAGGCGAAATGGAAGGACTCACCACCATCCAGTTGTGTTTGGGTTCAGGAACCAGAAAGTCCTGGTAAAACTGGCAGGCCGACTTTAAAACCGGATATACCGAATCGAGATAGACCAAATCGCCGTTATAAAGAAATTTTTCCCACAAATGCTGCGAAAGCCAAGCGCCACCCATCGGCCACATTCCCCAGTATGCGCCGTCAACAACTCCGCAAATACGCCATATATCGGTATTGTGATGCGTTACCCAGCCATCGCAGCCATACATATCGGTGGCTGTTTTTTTGCCGGCTTCAGAAAGTTCCTGCACCATTTTAACCAACGGCTCATGCATTTCGGGCATGTTGCATTTTTCGGCAGGCCAGTAATTCATTTCGGTGTTGATGTTGATGGTGTATTTGCTGTCCCACGACGGGTTGACCTGGTCGTTCCACAACCCCTGCAAAGTTGCAGGTTGTCCGCCTGGTTGCGAAGCCGAAATCAGCAAATACCGTCCGAACTGGTAATACATGGCCACCAGCTCGTTATCATTGGTCTTTGAAAAGTTCTTAATTCTTAAATCGGTGGGAAACGCCGAAAACGATGAAGACCCCAGGTTGATTTTTACGCGGTTAAAATATTTCTGAAAAGCTTTTTTATGGTTTTCAAAAAGTTCATCATAGTTTTTTGTTTCAGCACCGGTCAGGTAGTTGATACACTTGTCGGTTTCATTGGCTGTCAGCGTTTCATAATCTACAAAATTGGTGGCTATTGAAATCAGAATCACCACTTCGTCGGCATTGCTTACATTGATTTTCCCCGACGAAATTGCTGTTGTTCCTCCTGAATTCAGGATTTTAACACGGGCATCGAATTTTACTTTTCCTGTAACACCTTCGCTGGTGCTTGACAAACCGGTCAGTTCCAGTGTGTTTTTATCAAGTGCTTTTGCCGATTTTTGTAAAGGTCCGTTCACACTGGCTGTAAAAGTAAGTTTTCCGGGCTTGTCAGCCGAAAGCCTTACAACAATCACCTGGTCGGGTTGCGAGGCAAAAACCTCCCTTTTGTAAGCCACACCGGCAACTTCATAAGTGGTGGTAAACAAAGCTTTCGCAAGGTCAAGTTCGCGATAGTAATTTGTGTAGGTTGAATGCTCCGGAAACGACAGGTTCAGAAATCCCACCGGCTGGTACATGGCTCCATGAACAGTTTTGGCTTTAAAATTCTGATTGATGACCGACTCAACAGTGCTATAATTACCGCTGAAAATCATCTGCCGCACATCGGGCAATGCTGCCAGCGCATCGCTGTTGTCGTTTCTCGACGGGCCTCCCGACCAGAATGTAGCTTCGTTGAGTTGTATTTTTTCGCTGGCAGGATTGCCAAAAACCATGGCCCCCAGCCTTCCGTTGCCAAGTGGCAAAGCCTCATTCCAGACAGTTGCCGGTTTATTATACCACATCTTCAGTTCGCCATCCTGCTGGGCATTGGCAATTTGTACCGACAGCAGTGCGGTCATCAAAAACGCTTTGAAAAATAATCGTTTAGTGTTCATGATTCAGTTTATTCATTTAGTTCCGGTTTATTTCAGCCGGGGTAATTTTTGTCGCTGGTTCTTTCCTGAAAAAATTAATAAGGTATTCAATAGAGGTCTGATTGATTTACACCCTGCTGATTACTCATTCCGGGAAAACGGTGACAGCAACAAAAATAGGGAAACTCAAATATTTCGGGTTGACAAAATGCTTAAATCACGATCATTTATTCAAAGTTTAACCTCCGTTTAAAAGCCTGTAAAAACAAATCATGTACGATTTCACGGATGAGAATCTTCATCGATACCCGAATCAAATAGATAAGCTTTTATTTTTAAATACAATCTCTGTGATCATTTATGTGATTCTCAGTGAACTTTGTGTAACAGTAAATATGGTTACACAAAGGAGCACAGAGAAGGCACGGAGAAACACAGAGTCTTTTCAATCAGCTACTGTTTTGTTTTCAGCGGATTTTCAGCTTCGTTAAAGAATTGGTTTTGCAATTCAGGAACTGTTTTATCGGCTTTTACCTGCTGGATCATTTTCACCAGTTGCGAAACTGTTTCGTTAATGAGCAGTTCACCGGCCTGTGCGGTGGATTTGGAGCCGTCACCGCCGTAATGATTCGGGTAACTGGCATACCACCAGATGCCAGTATAAACAAAATCAAGTTCTTTCATCCGCTCCAGGTCAACTCCCGATTGTTGTCCGGCTCTTTCGGGATGTGAAACGGCAGGCTGGGCAGCCACCATTTCCGAAGTTTCGCTGTTGCCCGCGTGGGCGTCGAATTTGTCAGGTTGGGTTAGTTCGGTAACTTTTTTGGCCACTTCCGGGTTGTCTTCGGGCCTGAACCAGTAAAGCGCATAATTCCGGAGCTCTGAAAGCTGTGCCATCCCGAAATAATTCAGAAAGGCATTGTTGCCACCGTGACCATTGACGATGATGATTTTCTCAAAACCATTGCGGTTGAGTTCATCCAGCGTTTCCTGCAACATCTTCCAGATCAGCTCCGGACTGTAGGCAATGGTTCCCGGCTGGTGACGCGCCTCATTGATCTGGCTGAAATAGTACCACGGAAAAACCACGGCGTATTCTTTGGCAGCCGCCCGCAAAGCATATTCACGAGAAAGATAAAGATCGGTGCCCAACGGCAAGTGCGGACCATGCTTTTCCATCACCCCGATGGGTATGATACACGTTCTGGCACTCTTTTCCACCGCTTTTACAAAATCAGGGGCTGTAAGTTCTTCATATCTGAAAGGGATTTCCTGGGCATCCAACACACCGGCAAAAACCAGCGCAACTGCGATCAACAGTAATTTCTTCATCGGTCTTTGATTTAGTTTTTGTGTTTAAATTTAAAAAATTTTGGAAAGGATTCTATCTTTTCAGAAAGATGGAATCCTTCATTGAAACTGCGGTTTCCTCAATCCCCAAAACCCATCAAACGCCTCACATTGGCTGTATTTTCTTTATTTGTAAGATGTTCCAGCAGCAGAAACGCAACCTCCATGGCGGTTGACGGGTTCCACGAGGTGATGATATTGTCGTCGATAACTACCGGCTGATGAAGAACATTGACACCAAAACTTTGTAATGCCTCGCGCCGCACCTTGCTGTTGTAGGTGGTTCCGTTTTTGCCTGCCAGAATGCCGCTTTTACCCACCGGCAAAGCGCCAACGCAAATGGATGCGATGATTTTTCCGGCAGCCCTGAAATCGCGGATTATCGCAAGAAACCGTTCATCATACGCATCGTTGTAAAAACCGTAAATCTCAAATCCGCCGGGAATGGCCAGCGCATCAAAATCGTTGCTATTAACCTCATCCAACACAAAATCAACCACCAGTTTCTGGTTAAACGAGCTGTTGATTTCCTTTCGCAGTCCGCAGGTAAACAGTTGGGTTGTGCCATCGCCTTCGGCCAGGTTCCAGCCCATCACATCAATAAAAACGCTGGCTTCAAAAAACTCAAATCCATCGGCTAATAAAAGAAGTATTTTTTTCATGGTTTGTCAATTTAAAATTCTGGTTTAACGGTTGGTACATGTTATCGGGGTGGATTTCGGAGCACTTTCCCGTCAAACCGAGATTGATTAAATGCGGGAGATAAACCAACAATTATGCACAAAAACGGCTATGACATATACAGATTGTTAGCAACAGGATTTTATTTTAAGTTCAATGAATTTATAAATATTCCCAAAGCAATAGCAATTCCAAAACTTAGCATTGTGCCAATTAGAACATATTCGGTTTTTATAGTATTATCGTCTTTGAATCTTAAAATTGATTTAGCTGCGATAAGAAATCCAACTGCCTCATATTGATTTAGAATTACGAATGTTAGTACTAGAAAACGTTCAATAATGCCTATCAATTTCCCAGCATTTGGAAGGTCATCATTTCCTGAACTACTTGCCTGTATATTAAAGGCAGTGAATGTTTCTTTAATAATAATATTGGATGGCTTGGCACTAAAAATATAACATCCGATTATCATTACGGATTTTACACTCAAAGTAATAGTAAATATTGGATTTAATTGGAAGTACTTGCTGTATAATAAGACTACTGATATTATAATAATTAGATGAATCGTTTGGTCTATAAAGAAAGAATATCTACCGATTGTATTATTGCCCTTAATATATTTTTTAATTCCATCTTCAATCCAATGAAAAATAGCAATAGTAAATGCACCAAATACGAAATTAATTTGAAATGAAAATAGCCAAGCGGTGATAAATGTTATAAGAATATGCCATTTCAACAATTTACTTGCAAATCCTAAATTGTTTTTATCATTTGCCATTCTTTCTGGTTGAAAAGTAAAATCAGAAATGAAATGCGCGATTATCTGTAAAATCAATAATTGATAAATATCCATTTTATTTGTTTTTAATTAATTCACTAAAAAAAGTTACCGCTTTTTCTATTGCATTCCATCCAATGCTTGTAGAGTGTTGATTAACTACAGACTGGGATATTTTTAATTTTGATGCAATTGCATCTTCATTATTTTCCATTAGTTTTAAATATAATACTTTGCATTGTTTGGATGTGGCTTTTCCTATTAGAACATCTAATAATGCTATTAACGGTTCAATTTGCTTGTTTAGAGAATTATCATTTGAATTAAAAAATAGAGTGTTTTTTATTACAATTCGTTCTTTATTATATGTTGAGAATTCATTTATTGTCCTTCCTGATAAGTAGATTGCCTCTCCGTCAATAATGCCTTCGTTTGGATTAAAGCGACTGAGTTCACCATATCCAATTGCAAGACGAATACCATGTGTCTTAAATAATTTTACTCTCTTATTAGTTTTGTATTGAGGTGTTTCATCAATTGGGATTGATTTTATAAAGCTTTTAATTGCAAGTGCTATACGAAGTGCGTCCGCAGGATTAGGGATGACACATTCAAGATAATCACCTTTAATAGTTCTTGTATAAGTATCAAATTTTTCCTTTAATTCCTTTATAAGTTCTTTAATGGCATTCTCAACTAGTTCTCTACCATCAACACTTAGACTAGTAGATGCTACAATATCTCCAGATATAACTGCTTTTGTCATAGTAGTATTATTTCTAGCAAATATAGTAATATTATAAGTTCTAATACCTATAAAGAGTATTTATCGGTTCCTAAGCATGTAAAGCATGATTATAGTCTTTATTACCAATAGAAGTATCAATAGAATTATCTATAACATCTATTATCTCAGTTGTAATAATATCATTAGGAATCACTTTACTTATATTATTAGAAAAGTTTTAATTCTTAACCTTGTTGCTAACGGTCACTTGTATGTGGTCGGGCAGGATTTCTGGAAGAAATCCTGTCAGACCCGCAGGAAAGTGGGTGCGACGTCTGACTTGTCAGACCGCTAAAACCCCCGCCTGCCATATACAATTTGTTACCCACAGTTATTTAATATTTTCGTTGAGTATTTATATATCAGTTTGTAACCAACAGCCAATGCTAATTTGTTTGAGCCAGCATTGGTTTCATCAGTCATTAAATGGCATGGCATATTTCCATTATGCTTGAATAATTCTTTTGTGACTTGACGAAGTAATGATTTACCGAAACCTTTTTGTCTTGAAGCCTTTTTTATATAGATTATTCCAATTCTTTCGTCATCAAGGGTTGAACACGAGCCAACTATTTTTTCATTTTTATCAAGAATAGAATAAAGTCGATTATTGTAAATCTCGTTTTCTATTATAGGTTCAATTTGATAAACACTTTTATTATTTTCCCCATTATATTCTTCAGCGTAATATTCGATTCTCATTGATACCAAATCTCTGAAGTCACTAATTTGCGCCAGTCTAATATTTGAAGCACTTTCATTTTCAGCGGACATGTTAGTGATTCGATAAAAGTTTCTCAACTTATAATCTTGAAAACAAGCTGAAGGATTTAAAGAATGTATTTCTTCTAGTAATTTAAATGTTCCACAGAATGGAAACTCATTAAACTTATCAAATTCAATTAATTTACTTATCTCTTTTACTTGACTTTCAGTCCAATTTTTTCCAAATAGGTAATATATAGTCCGTGTCCAGAAACCAAGAATCCAACAATTGTTATTTCTTATTGTACTCCAAGCATCACAATACGAAAGTTCTCCAGTGTTTATTTTTTTTATTGCGTTGACTAAATAAAAATGCTCGTAACGTTCGTTGCAAATCAGTGAGTCAATTTCGTCCAGCGCATCTTTGTCCAATATTTTGTAGTGTTTAATCATCGTCGGTTTTCATAATTGTGGATAACTCGTTTATATATTCACTTTTATTACACATATCCATCCAAATCGGGCAGATATACACACCTTTTGGTAAATAAATGCAACAATAGCACACTGAATAGAATGATTTTCAGTGTTACTTTCTGAAATGCAATACTGGTAGTTCATGTCTGGTAAATTTTTTCTGAAGCTAAGCAAAAATCCTCTAAAATAATTAATTGACTTTGCGGAATTTCAACAGGTTATAAAACAAAACCCGGAACCAGTTTTTACGCTGCTCCCGGGTTGCCCAGGCTAAAAGCCGTGGTTTTATCAAAACTTATTTGGTTTCTTTCTGCAAATATTGTTCATCGTTGGCAAAGTCCCAGGTATTCAGGAACCCGATACGGATGATGTTGGTCATTTTCTCCCAGTTGATTTTACTGAGTTCGTCGGATGGCTGGTGGTAATCGGGGTGCATGGCCGCCATAAAATAGAAAATCGGGATGCCTTCCTGTGCAAACGGAGCGTGGTCGCTGCCGCCCGATGGTTTTTCGGAAGCACGGTAACCCAGATCAAGATTGATTTTGTAATCGGCCATGTTCTTTTTGGTTTGTTCTTCAATTCCGGGATACGCCTTTGTATAATTCATGGACGCCTTGTTTTTCAGTTCGTCGCCTTCCACATCGCGGGCAATCATATCGTAATTGAGGTTCAGCACAATGTTCATTTTCTTTTTCATGGCCTGCTGCACAAAGTATTTTGAGCCGTACAAACCTTTTTCCTCGCCGGTCCAGGCGGCAAAAATCACCGATTTCTCCGGCTTTTTGCCGGTGGCGGCAAAAGCTTTGGCAATGGTCATCACTCCCACGGTTCCCGAAGCATTGTCGTCAGCACCGTTCCAGATAAAGCCGTCCCATTTGCCAAGGTGATCGTAATGTCCGCCCACCACAATAAATTCGTCTTTCTTTTCGCCTTCAATATATCCCACCACATTGCGGGCTTTCACCACTTTCGAGTTCACGCTCGTGCTGAAAGCCACTGTTTTCCCCGGCAAATCTTTTGAAGCAGGCTGCAGGGTCTGTGCCACTGTTTTTTCGAACTGTGCGAAATTGATACCGGTGCCTTTTATCAGCTCGTTGGCCAACCGGGTTGTCACAGTAAATACCGGCAGATTTCCGGTTAACGAATCAGTGGGCATCGACATCGAAATATCGTAATAAGAAGCTTTTGGCTGATCGGCTTCGTAATAATTCGTTTTGGCCGCGTAAATCTGGTTTTGCGACCAACCTGTCATCGGGTCAACATCGGGACTTACCTGAATAATGGCGAGCGCGCCTGCTTTTTCGAGTTTTTCGGTTTTGCCTCGTTCGATGGTGTAGCGGGCATACATATCTTCGGGCATTAATTTTTTATAACCGACCGAAGCAGTGTCGCGGTGACCGGGAAAACCCGAAAGTATGACCACAATTTTGCCTTTCAGGTTCACTTTGGCCAGGTCGCTGTATCCTTTTTCGGTATTCTCAAAACCATATCCGGCAAATACGACGGGTGCCTTGGCGGTTTGCCCCACCACCCCGGTACGTACAAAAAAGTCGGTTTTGTATCCGAAGTTGACCGCATTTTCACTGCCGGCTGCCGATGAAATCACCGAAAATGTCTGTACATCTCCCGGCTGGTATTCAATCAGGCTGATATTCTGGAAATAGGTTTTTGTGGCTGACCCTGTTTCGGGCATCATCCTGCGGCGGCCTGACGAGGCTGGCATTGCCACATCGCCAAAAGGCTGTATTCCGTAAACCTGAAACATGGATGCTATATAATCGGCAGCCATGTATTCTCCGCGTGTTCCCACTGCGCGTCCCTCGGTCCAGTCCGACGCCAGGAAATTCAACTGGCCTTTTACCACATCAACGGTGATGGCTTCCAGTCCTTTTTCTTTTTCGGTTTGCGCCATCAAACCCAAACCTGTAAACAGAATCGTAATAATCAGTGCAATTTTTCTCATAGTTCGATTTTTTCAGATTTTTATATTAACGCTTTATATTTTGTTCCGGTTAATCAGTATATCATTTTAAAATAAATTACGGATGGTTGGTTAGACATTATTATCCTTTCATGGATTAATGCTTTGTAATATTAATTTTTTTGCGCAAATATTTTATCAATTATCACATTTTCCTGTGCTTGATTTTCCAAAAAATATTATTGTCAAATGAGGTTGTAAAACATATTGTTTCAGGTAACCCTGCATCAATAACTCAGTATAATGAAATGGTAATCACTACCATAAAAACCAAAAAATCAAATATCATGAAAACTGATCAGATCATCAGAGTCAGCGGGGCCATCATCAAGGAAGAATCGATTGTACCGATAACAGCCAACATTGCACCACACACAGTTGTGGCAGAAGCCAATAAACCTTACTCCAATTATTACGGAGTTGCGCCTTTTAACATGCCGGTAAAACCCAATTCCATTTTTCTTTTTACGGCCGAATATTACACACTGGAAGAAGTGCTCCGGTTCGCACGCCTCATCGATTTGTGCTGCACACAACAACTGAACCTGGCGGTTTCGGTATTGAATTTTGGCAGTGAGCATTTTCCGTCTATCCGCGTGAAAAATTTTCCCGACTATAAAATGATCGGTAAACTGCAGGAATGCCTGGCAGAAAAAGGCGTTGTATTTGCCCGGAAAGTTCCACTCCAGGAGAAAGCAATTATCAGGACCAACAAGTGTTTTGCGCTCGATCCGGTTGACGAAAACCTGTATCTCGACCATCGTCAGCATAAAACCGGTTATGTTGCCCTGAAAAATCTGATCAGTCATGAAAAATATATTGAAGTCATCAACAACATCCGGAATAACACCAACTGTCCGCTTTTTAATCCGGCGCGGGGTGCCATTCTTTTTGGCGATGAAATAACCGACATCATCCGGGTTTATTCAGAGCACATCGGCATTGACATGCTGAAACTGATTCAGCAACACTTTGAAAAAAATTGATTCGTTTCTGATGATCTTTCACTTTTCTGCATTGTGTTCATTACAACGGGAAGGTATTAACTGAAGAGGGTTGGGCTGCAAAATCTGCAATCCAACCCTCTCCTCTTTTGGCAATATTATCATCCTGATCGCTGGCACCGGAAACTTTTCAGTCGTCGTTAATTTTGAATACCAGCGTACAAATTGATTTTATTTCATTTTTTCCTCCACTTCTGCCAGCCTTTTCTTCACTTCCTCATCACCGGGTTTTAATTCGAGCGCCTTTTTGTACCAGAAACGCGCCACATTAAAATTACCCGTATCAAAAGCAGCGGTGGCTTTTTTCACATCGGCTTCAAACTGCTGTCCCGACTGACCCGCCATTCTTTCGGCAATCTTCTTTTCAATTTCCGCAATCTGATCTTTCGGATATTTTTCAGCCGCTTTCACACCCAGTGCTCGATTGTACCAGCCACGCGAAACCGCCAGTTGGTTGTCGCGGAAAGTGGAATCGGCGAGGTCGATGTAACGCTGGTAATCCCGGTCAAGCTGACTGAGCAACAGGCCACCGATCAGCCGGTTGATTTCGTCAATCCGCTGTTTCGGATAAGCTTCCACAGGTTTAACATCCAGCGCCCTGTAATACCAGCCACGTGAAATATTGTATTCTTTCGTATCAAAGTAATTGTCAGCCTGCCGGACATAATTATCGTACAAACTGTTAAGTTCCGAATCGTTGGCAACTCCACGGGCTTCAATTTCCTGGTTCAATTTGGCCAGTTCATCGGTGCGACGCTGCAAATCCTCGACTTTTTGTTTATCGGCCAGGATTCTTTGCTGCTCTTTATTCAGAATGTCTTCAATCTTTGCAATCTGTGATTTCGGGTATTGTTCCGATGGTTTCACGTCCAGCGCTTTGTTGTATTCATCTTTTGCCTGCAGGTATTTTTCTGTTTTGAAGAATCCATCGGCAGCGACCACAATTACCCTGTATTTTTCGTCAAGCGCCTGTTGTTCCAGTATCTTCTCAATTTCAGCAATCTTATCTTTCGGATAACTTTCGCCGGGCTTTAATTGCAGTGCAGCGGTGTATTTATCTTTCGAATCATCGTAAACCTTGGTGGTAAAAAACCTGTCGGCCTGTTGAATTAAATTGGCATAATTCCGGTCGAGCAGTTCCTGTTCTTTCTTTGCCTGATCAAGTGCTGCCAACGTTTTCCCAATTTCGTCAATCCGTTGCTGCGGATACGTTTCATTGGGTTTTACAGTCAGCGCATTCCGGTATTCTGTGCGGGCATTTTCGTAGTTCTTTTCGTTGAAAAAGTTGTCGGCTTTGGCAATCGCATCGCTGTAGTTTTTGTCTTTCTCAGCCTGAACTGCGGCCAGTCTGGCTGCCTCTGCATCGGCCTTTTCCTTTTCTAACCTGATTCTTTCTGCTTCCGCCTCGGCGGCTAAACGTGATCTTGTTTCAACTGTGGAGTCGATTTTAGCAATTTGTTCCGCAGGATAAACTTCTTCGGGTTTGGCTTTCTGCGCTTCATGATAAGCCAGTTTTGCCGCGTCAAACTTCTCTGCCTTGAATTCCTTGTCGGCTTTGGCGATGGCAGTTTCGTAGGCTTTTTGGGCTGCCGAAAGTTGCGCCAGCAAGTTGCCAATTTCGGTTACTCGTTGCTGCGGATACGTTTCACCCGGTTTTACTGCCAGCGCATTCCGGTATTCGGTGCGGGCATTTTCGTAGTTCTTTTCATTAAAAAAGTTATCGGCTTTGGCAATGGCATCGCTGTAGTTTTTGTCCTTTTCAGCCTGGATGGCGGCCAGTCTGGCTGCCTCTGCATCGGCCTTTTCTTTTTCCAGCCTGATTCTTTCGGCTTCCGCCTCGGCTGCTAACCGTGCTCTTGTTTCAACCGTGGAATCGATTTTAGCGATTTGTTCCGCAGGATAAACTTCTTCGGGTTTGGCTTTCTGCGCTTCCTGGTAAGCCAGTTTTGCCGTATCAAACTTCTCTGCCTTGAATTCCTTGTCGGCTTTGGCGATGGCAGTTTCGTAGG
>CAZXVT010000072.1:0-976 GCA_964644015.1 uncultured Maribellus sp. | reverse complement strand
GGATAAACTTCTTCGGGTTTGGCTTTCTGCGCTTCCTGGTAAGCCAGTTTTGCCGCGTCAAACTTCTCGGCCTTGAATTCCTTGTCGGCTTTGGCGATCGCTGTTTCGTAGGCTTTTTGAGCTGCTGAAAGTTGCGCCAGCAAGTTGCCGATTTCGGTTACTCTTTGCTGCGGATACGTTTCGCCGGGTTTTACAGCCAGTGCATTCCTGTATTCTGTGCGGGCATTTTCATAGTTCTTTTCGTTGAAAAAGTTGTCGGCTTTGGCAATCGCATCGCTGTAGTTTTTGTCTTTCTCAGCCTGAACAGCGGCCAATCTGGCTGCCTCTGCATCGGCTTTTTCCTTTTCCAGCCTGATTCGTTCGGCTTCCGCCTCGGCAGCTAACCTCGCTCTTGTTTCAACAGTCGAATCGATTTTGGCAATCTGTTCAGCTGGGTAAGTTTCGTCAGGCTTGGCTGTTTTGGCTTCGTTGTAAGCCAGTTTTGCAGCATCAAACTTCTCTGCCTTGAATTCCTTGTCGGCTTTGGCGATCGCTGTTTCGTAGGCTTTTTGAGCTGCTGAAAGTTGCGCCAGCAAGTTGCCGATTTCGGTTACTCTTTGCTGCGGATACGTTTCGCCGGGTTTTACAGCCAGTGCATTCCTGTATTCTGTGCGGGCATTTTCATAGTTCTTTTCGTTGAAAAAGTTGTCGGCTTTGGCAATCGCATCGCTGTAGTTTTTGTCTTTCTCAGCCTGAACTGCGGCCAGTCTGGCTGCCTCTGCATCGGCCTTTTCCTTTTCTAACCTGATTCTTTCTGCTTCCGCCTCGGCGGCTAAACGTGATCTTGTTTCAACTGTGGAGTCGATTTTAGCAATTTGTTCCGCAGGATAAACTTCTTCGGGTTTGGCTTTCTGCGCTTCATGATAAGCCAGTTTTGCCGCGTCAAACTTCTCTGCCTTGAATTCCTTGTCGGCTTTGGCGATGGCAGTTTCGTAGG
>CAZXVT010000071.1:0-20440 GCA_964644015.1 uncultured Maribellus sp. | reverse complement strand
AACATATTAACCACTAAAATCAATGCCAGTCCGGCGACTGAAATGATAGTTTCCATCACTGTCCACGACTGCAAAGTTTGTTTTTCTGTCATTCCAAGGTATTTTCCAACGAGCCAGAAACCGCTGTCGTTAACATGCGACGCGATGGTTGCGCCCGAAGCAATTGCCAGTACTATCAACGCCAGCCGCGGTTCGGAGTATTGAAAAGTTTCGAGTGCCGGAGCCAGAATTCCCGCAGCGGTTATCATTGCCACAGTAGCCGAACCTTGCGCCAAACGCACCACTGCCGCCAGCAACCACGCCAGCACAATCGGAGGAAGTGCAGAACCGGCCATTGACTCGGCCATGATTTTGCCGATTCCGCTATCGACCAACACCTGTTTTAAAACCCCGCCGGCACCGGTTATCAGGATAATGATTCCGGCCGGAGCCAGCGATTTGTTGCTCAGTTCCAAAATTTTGGCTTTGCCCATTCCGCGTTTCATACAGAAAAACATGGCGAGCAATGTGGCAATTATCAGCGCCGAAAACGGGTGTCCGAGAAACTCAATCATATCGGTGACCACCGATTTTTCGATAATTCCTTTTTGCACAATAATTCCGGTAACTGTATTCAGCAAAATCAGAAAAAGCGGTACCGAAATCAGAAAGGCGATGATGCCAAACGGCGGAAGATTTTCTTTGTCGTAGTCGCCGTTTTCAGTCTGAATAAATTCGGCAGGTGGTGTAATAAATATTTTTTTCGAAATGTATTTTCCCCACACAGGTCCGGCAATTACAGCTACCGGAAAACCAATGATAATACCCAGGAAAATCACCCAGCCAAGCGGAACTTTAATAATGTCGGCAACTGCTACCGGTCCGGGTGTTGGTGGAACAAAAGCATGGGTAACGGCAAGTCCTGCCAACAACGGAATTGCATAATACAGCAGCGACTTTTTTGAATCGCGCGCCAAAGCATAAATAATAGGGACAAGAATGATAAAACCCACATCGAGAAAAATGGGAATGGCCACGAGGAAACCGGTGATTGTCATTGCCCACGAAGCTTTGCTTTCGCCAAACTTTTTCAGCAGGTATCGCGCCAGCGATTCGGCTCCGCCTGAGCTTTCGAGCATCTGTCCAAAAATAGCGCCCAGTCCCACCACCGTTGCCACAAAACCCAGTGTTCCGGCCATCCCATTCTGAATGGCTTTGCTGATTTCGCCCAGCGGCATTCCGGTTACAATTCCCACATAAACCGCGGTTAAAAGCAGGGTGATAAAAGCATTCACCTTTAATTTCAGCACCATAAAAAGCAGAATGGCAACTGCTGAAACAACAATAAATATGAGAAATGGTGTTGACATGTTTATTCCGGATTATCTGTTTTTTTGAATTTTTTCTTTTGACTCACCCTCTTTTCCCTCTCTCGCGAGAGAGGGACGATTTATTCTTAGTAAAAACTAATTCACTTTAAAGGCACCTTCTGCCTCATTTTTACTGCCTGCTACATCCTGCCTACTGCCTACTTTTCCAACTTCCCCACTTCGCGGGTACCGGCGCCCTTTTCAATTCCCACATTCAGGTCGCCCAGTTCGGCTCTTGCTTTTTCGGCTGTTTTCATGAGTTCAGCCACTTTTTCGGGATTGTACGATGCCACATTGAACTGTTCGCCGGGGTCGCGCATCAGGTTGTACAATTCGGGTTTTGCAGTTTTAACACGAACGCGCGGACCACCGTCGCCGCCATTTCCGGGAATGGTATCATACCCGTCCCAACTGTGTGGTAGCAACAGCTTCCAATTGTCTTTCCGAACGCCGTTGAGGTTATTTTTTCCATAGTAATAATAAAGTTCGGTGCGTGGTTTTGCATCTGTATTTCCCTTCCAGAGTTCAACCAAACTAATCCCATCAATTTTATTTACCGGCAGTTTCGTTCCGGCAATTTCGGCAAAACTGGGCAGCACATCAATGTTACAACCAAGCCGGTTACAGATTGTTCCGGCAGGAACTTTTCCCTGCCACGCCACAATAAATGGCACCCGCTGACCGCCTTCCCAATTGGTTCCTTTGCCTTCGCGCATTCCGCCGTTTGAACCGGCATGGTCGCCATAATTCATCCACGGCCCGTTGTCTGTGGTAAAAATAATGACCGTATTTTCGAGTAGGTTATTTGTTTTGAGCGCCTTTACAATTTCGCCCACACTCCAGTCGATTTCCATCATCACATCGCCATATTTTCCATATTCGCTTTTTCCCCTGAACTTGTCGGAAACGCCCAGCGGCACGTGGCCCATGGTGTGCGGAAGATACAAAAAGAAAGGTTTTTTCGCATTCCGGTTGATAAAACTGACAGCTTTTTCAGTGTAAAGTGTGGTTAGCTTATCCTGACCTTCGAGACTGGTAATGTATTCCAGCGGTTCGTTTCCTTCAATCAGCGGAAGCTGTGGCAATCCGTAACGTCTGAATTCTTTTCCGGCATGTTTCCCGAGGTCATCCATCGGCCACATGTCGTTTGAATAGGGCAATCCGCAATATTCGTCGAAACCGTGTTGAAGCGGCAGAAACTCTTTTACATCGCCCAAATGCCACTTGCCAAAAATAGCGGTTGCATAGCCTTTTTGTTTCAGCATTTCGGCAATCGTGGTTTCGGCAGGATTGATACCCACTTTTGCATTGGGGAATAGCGCACCGCTGATTCCAATCCGGTTGGGATAACAACCTGTGAGCAAAGCTGCCCGCGAGGCGCTGCACACCGGCTGGGCCGAATAAAAATTGGTAAAACGCATTCCGGCTGCAGCCAGTTTGTCGATGTTGGGTGTGGTGTACCCAGTGGCTCCGTAACATCCGGCATCGCCATAACCCATATCGTCGATAAAAATGAGGACAAAGTTTGGTTGATTGTTACCTGAAACCGGCTGGCTTTTAATTTCTGAATTCATCAGGCAAAAAATGAAGAGCAAACCGAGAATTGAAGCTTTGTTCATGGTTAAGTTTGTTTAAGTTCAATTTTAACAAATTTAATTTTTTTACAACCCGTTCGTTATCGCTATCTTTAAAAACAAAAAATGAAACCACAAAACCTGATTTTACTGCTCATTATTACGGCATTTTCGGCCTGTACAAAAACCACAGAACAACCCAAAACAAAAGACTGGACATCGTTTTACCAGAAACAAACCGGCAAGCCTGTTTCGATGGTTTTTGCCAGTTACAAAACCACGATGATTGCCAACGGGAAAGATACGTCGCTGCTGCGTTTCAGCGCTGCCGACAGTACCGATGCTGAAATTCTGAATGCTTCGTTCTCTTTTGAAATCTCGGTAAAAGGTGATGCAAATCTTGTTGAAACTGACGGCTCTGCCCCTGAATTGATTTCGACATCAGACACAATGAAAGTCTGGAAATCGAAACTGGAAAATGGGATTAAAAAGCTAAAACTTGTGGCCGGAACCACGCCCGGAATTGTGAAAGTTGAAGCAAAAACCGAAGGATTGTGGCCGGCATCGCATGAAATTCATACTGTTCCCGGAGATTTTAAACTGATGAAGCCCACAACGGAACAGCTCATCAAAAGCGCGACTGTTTTACCCAAAATGGTAGGAGCTGATATTTCGTTTCTTCCGCAATTGGAGTCGCGGGGTATGAAATTCAGCGACAATGGTGTCGAAGCTGATGCCATTTCGATACTGAAAAATCATGGTATCAACTACATCAGGTTGCGGATTTTTGTCAATCCTGAAAACAAAGAGGGCTATTCACCCGAAACAGGATTTTGCGGATTGGACAGCACGCTCAGCATGGCAAAACGGGTAAAAGAGGCCGGATTAAACCTGCTGCTCGATTTTCATTACAGCGATACCTGGGCCGACCCGCAAAAACAATTCAAACCCAAAGCCTGGGAAAACCTGCCTTTTGAAGAGCTGACTGCCACTTTGAAAGATTATACCGAAATGGTTTTGATGAAACTGAAGGAACAGGGAACAGTGCCCGATATGGTGCAAATTGGAAATGAAATCAACCACGGAATAGTGTGGCCCGAAGGTCATATTTCGAACCCCGATAATTTGGCAATCCTGTTAAAAGCCGGAACCGAAGCGGTAAAAGAGGTTGACCCGGAAATTACAGTGATGATGCATCTTGCCCTGGGCGGACAAAACGAAGAGTCGGTTTTCTGGTTTGACAATATGATTGCCCGCGGTGTGCAGTTCGATATTATCGGACTTTCGTACTACCCGCGCTGGCACTGCACTTTAGACGATTTGGAAAAAAACATGCTTGACCTGATAACCCGCTACCAGAAAGATGTGAATGTGGTGGAATACAGCGCTTACAAAATGGAAATCCACGATATGGTTTTCAGTTTGCCAGATAACCGCGGCAACGGCGCCTGTATTTGGGAACCGCTGAATACCTGGAGCCGTGTTTTCGACAGGCAGGGAAAATCGCTTGAGTCGCTGAAAATTTATGATGAAATCAGTAAAAAATATTTTAAATAAATCATTAGTGTCCGGTAAAAAAAAATTCAATCCATTTACAACACGGAATTGACAATACATACATTAATGTGTCGCCCCGATGGGGCTTTGTTTTTACTTTTCGCTGATTTTCTACCATATTGCCGCAGCTACGCTGCTTAAATACAAGCGACTGAGTCGCGACATTATGGTAGTCAATGAATTTTAAAAATTCAGTAAAGCTACGTAGTAGCGACATTATTCTTCTTGTTTTTAACCGGACATTAGTGTAAATAAATATAGCATTTATTTATACAATCTACCCGAAAAAGAGGTACCTGCTTTTCCAAAATAGTAAATAGTAAATCTCTAAATGGTAAATACTAAAAACTGTATCGAAACAGCTCAGATAAGATTAGCTTCTTTCAAAAGTTCTTCCATTTCCTGCTGCATTTCGCGGGCGGCGATGCCGGCTTTTTCAGCAAAATCGCTGTCGGAAGATGCATAAATAATATTTCGTGATGAGTTCACCAACAAACCGCACTGTTTGTTCAGTCCGTATTTTGCCACTTCCTGCAAACTGCCACCCTGCGCACCAACGCCCGGCACCAGCAGAAAATGGTCGGGTACAATCTGCCTGATTTCCTCTAGCTTTTCAGCTTTTGTTGCTCCCACCACATACATCATATTTTCAGCCGAACCCCAGTTTTGCGAGGTTTTCAGCACAGATTCAAAAAGCAGGTCACCACTTTTTTCATCTTTCAGAAACTGAAAATCGAAAGCACCTTTGTTGGAGGTAAGCGCCAGCAGAATCACCCACTTTCCGGCATATTCGGTGAACGGTTTTACCGAATCTTCACCCATGTAAGGAGCAACAGTCACCGCATCGAAATTCATTTTTTCGAAAAATGCACGGGCATATAAACTCGACGTATTACCAATATCGCCACGTTTGGCATCGGCAATCAGAAAAATATTTTTGTGTTTTGAGCGGATGTACATCACCGTTTTTTCGAGGCTTTCCCACCCTTTCGACCCAAGACTTTCATAGAAAGCGAGGTTGGGTTTGTAGGCTACAGTAAACTCTGCAGTGGCGTCGATAATTTCCTTGTTAAAGGAAAAAACCGGGTCGGATGTTTCGAGCAGGTACTCAGGAATTTTCTTGATATCGGTATCCAAGCCCACACACAAAAAGCTGCGTTTTTTCTGAATCTGTTCAAAAAGTTGTTGCTGGTTCATGTTTAAAAAATTAGTCGGAAGACCGGAGACCGAAGTCGGAGGTCTTATTTTACATTTTTAATTCTTCAATATTGAATTTAAGTTTAATACCCGTATCGTCCCTCCATGATTCCGGTAACTGATAAATCTTCATCTAATTCGGGCCAGTGCAAACCAGTTCCTCCGCAAATAATTTCAATATTATTTCTTTGTTTGTCGGTGGCATTTTTAAGTTTTCTGTTAAACTCAACAGGAAACCTGACTTCTTTTCCATCAGTCAATGACAAGCAAATCATGCCACTCTCATACCAAGCTTTTTTTACAGTAAAAAGCAATTCAGCTACCATGTACTTCATGCCATTTTTTTATTATCAGTTCAATATTCTCCTTAATTAAATCTTCTGCCTGTTTTAATTCAGAAACTTTCAATCCCTGAGAAAAATCCAGTTCAAGAGGTTCAATCCAATATTTTGCAAATCCGCCCCGCCCTTCTTACATGAATATGAACCGGTTCAACTCCTTCATTTGCATAAAAGAAAAACACAAAACCATATTTTCTGAAAACCTCAGGCATAATTTGCAATTGTACCGTAATATACGAAATGAAACAATTAAGTTTTAAATTTCTGCTTCTTTCAGTTTTTCAGCGTTTTCCTCTATCATCAGTTTTTCGATAAACTCATGAATATCGCCATTGATAACTGCCGGTAAATTGTACACCGTAAAATTAATGCGGTGGTCGGTAACACGGCCCTGCGGCCAGTTGTAAGTACGGATTTTTGCTGAACGGTCGCCGGTTGAAACCATGGTTTTCCGTTTTGACGAAATTTCGTCGATGTACTTCTGATACTCCATGTTATAAATACGGGTACGCAACTCGCCCATGGCTTTGGCTAAGTTTTTCAACTGCGATTTTTCATCCTGACAAGTCACCACAATCCCGGTTGGAATGTGTGTTAACCGGATGGCCGAATACGTTGTATTCACCGACTGTCCGCCGGGACCCGATGAACAGTAGGTATCTTTTCGAATGTCCGATTCTCTCAGGTCCACATCAAACTCCTCGGCTTCTGGTAATACAGCCACCGTGGCTGCCGAAGTGTGAATACGTCCCTGTGTTTCGGTTTGCGGAACGCGTTGTACGCGGTGAACCCCCGATTCGTATTTCAGAATTCCGTAAACGCCCTCGCCGGTAACTTTGGTAACAATTTCCTTGTAACCGCCGGCAGTTCCTTCGCTGATGTTGGTAACTTCCATCCGCCAGCCTTTCTGTTCGCAGAATTTGGAGTACATGCGGAAAAGGTCGCCGGCAAAAATACTGGCTTCGTCGCCACCGGTACCTGCACGGATTTCGAGGATGGCATTTTTACCGTCTTCCGGGTCGGCCGGAACCAGCAGCAGTTTTATCTCGGTTTCCTTTTCAGGAATGCGCTGTTCAGCTAATTCAATCTCTTCGCGGGCCATTTCGCGCAAATCTTCATCACTTTCCTGGGCCAGAATTTCGCGACCCGAGTCGATGCTGTCAATCAGGTTTTTGTATTCTTTAAAAACTGCCACCAGCTTTTCAAGGTTTTTGTATTCCTGGTTCAGCTTTACATACCGTTTCATGTCAGCCATTGCTGCCGGGTCGGTAATCTGTTGCTGTATCTCTTCGAAACGGTGTTTTATCGTTTCGTATCTGTCTAATAATTCGTATTGTGCCATTTTATTTTTTTCTGAAATAAGTAAATGTTGGATTGAAATCAACGGGATTTTTGATGGATTCCGCTAACCATTCTCAAAGAAAATCCATCAGCCCAGCTAATAGAAAAAAGTGCCTTTGTCGGTTTTTATGGTGAGCTTTTTCCCTTCTGATGATTCAACCCTGCCCACAATACGGGCTTCAATTCCGAATGATTCTGAAATTGCGATGATTCCGGCAGCCATTTCGGGACGAACATAAATTTCGAACCGGTGACCCATGTTAAAAACCTTGTACATCTCTTTCCAGTCGGTGCCCGATTGCTCCTGAATGATGCTGAACAGCGGTGGAACCGGAAAAAGATTTACTTTAATAACGTGTACGTTATCAACAAAATGAAGCACTTTGGTTTGTGCCCCACCTGAGCAATGTATCATTCCAGAAATTTGCCCTCGATAATTATCCAGCACTTTTTTGATGACCGGTGCGTAGGTGCGTGTTGGCGATAAAACCAGTTTTCCGGCATCAACACCCAGTCCTTCAATGGCATCGGTAAGTTTTAACTTGCCTGAATAAACAAGGTCGCGCGGAACATCGGAGTCAAAACTTTCGGGATATTTTTCTGCAAGGTATTTTGCAAAAACATCGTGGCGTGCCGAAGTCAGTCCGTTGCTGCCCATACCGCCATTATATTCTGTTTCGTAAGTTGCCTGTCCAGATGAAGAAAGCCCCACAATCACATCACCGGCTGAAATCCTGTCGGCAGAAATCACATCGGAGCGTTTCATCCGGCAGGTTACCGTTGAATCGACAATGATGGTGCGCACCAAATCGCCCACATCGGCAGTTTCGCCACCGGTGGAAAATATTGGTATTCCCATTTCGCGCAGGGTAGCCAGCAATTCTTCTGTTCCGTTGATGATGGCCGAAATCACTGCGCCCGGAACTTTGTTTTTGTTTCGCCCGATGGTGGACGAAACCAGGATATTTTCCACAGCGCCCACACAAAGCAGGTCGTCGATATTCATAATGAGTGCATCCTGTGCAATTCCTTTCCAAACCGAAAGGTCACCGGTTTCTTTCCAATAAAGATATGCCAGTGACGATTTTGTTCCGGCACCATCGGCATGCATGATATTGCACCACGCAGGATCGCCACCCAGAATATCGGGCACAATCTTGCAAAACGCCTTGGGGAACAATCCTTTATCGACATTTTTAATGGCTTCGTGCACATCTTCTTTTGATGCTGAAACGCCCCTTGAACTATATCGTGACTCAGTTACCATACACCGGATTTTCAGGGCACAAAATTAGCATTTTAAATTGTGCCAAACAAAAAAGGAAAGCTTCTCAGCCTTCCTTTTAACTTTACTGTGCGTATAAAAATCTTTTAATCTTTTTGGTGGGCGTTTTTTCAAACGGATTAGGCTGCCAGATCACCTGCTGGATCCTTGAAAATTTATTGACCTCCTCGTTTACCTTTTTATGAATTTCTTTCAGGATTTCCTCGGCTTTATCATGCATAAACTGTTGAGCCTCCGATTTCATCAGTTTAAAATTCTGTTCAATTTCTTCCATGTTCAGGTGAATCATGGCAACGAGTTTTCCTTTCTTTTCAATGACAAGCGATTCCATTACAAACCGCATTTTGTTGATGACTGATTCAATTTCCTCGGGATAGATATTCTCGCCGCTCGCACCCACAATCATGGTTTTAATCCGGCCTTTGATGTAGAGTTTGTTTTCTTTGTCGAAACAGCCGCGGTCGCCGGTTTTAAACCAGCCATCTTCAGTGAAAACTTCCTTTGTAGTTTCAGGTGCTTTGTAGTAACCACGCATCACATTCAGCCCTTTAGCCTGAATTTCGCCTTCGCCGGTAAGCGGGTCAGCATTGGCAATGCGCAATTGCACGCCTTCCATGGCAATTCCGGTTGAACCCAGTTTACGGTTTTTACCCACAGCACCTGCCAAAAGTGGCGATGTTTCGGTTAATCCGTAGCCAATTGCATACGGGAAACCGCCTTCCATGAGGAATCTCTCCACAGTGGGGTCGAGCTTGGCGCCACCTATTCCGAAAAAATGCAAGTGTCCGCCAAAGGTTTTATGGAGTTTTTTTGCCGCAACTTTGTGCAACAGTTTTCTGAAGAATGCGATTGAATACAACTTGCTGATAACAGCGCTTTTCTGAAATTCAGGATAAATTTTTGCCCTGAAAACTTTTTCAATAATCAGCGGAACCGACAGCATAATGGTAGGTTTCACCACCTGAAATGCCGGAAGTAAAACCGAAGGAACCGGTGGTTTTCGCAAATAATGAACCGATGCCCCATATTTAAGTGGCAACAAAAATCCAACAGTATTTTCGAGTGTGTGCGATAATGGCAAAACTGATAAAAACCTGTCTTCTGGTTTAATTACCTGCAAAGTGGCGCACTGTTGCGTTGTCCATGCCAGGTTAAGATGTGTCAGCATCACACCTTTCGAGTTACCGGTTGTACCTGAAGTGTAAATGATGGAAGCCAGGTCTTCTTCCTCAACATCGGCCCAAAGATTGGCCAGCGATTTTTCAGGAAGCGAAACCGGAATGTTAAAAAGCTCATCAACCAATGCATTTTCGGGAACAATTGCAAACGTGTCAACCAGAATGATGTGCTCAACCAGTTTTTTTGATTCTTCACTGAGATTCGAATACAAACCGGCAGAAACAAATATAATCTTAGCTTCGGAGTGCTCAATTATTGTTTTGATTTCATTTTCATGAAAGTCGGGAAGAATTGGCACAGCAACTGCTCCTAAAACCGAAATGGCAAGAAATGAAACCCCCCAATTGGGCATATTGGTACTCAAAACTGCAACTTTATCACCTTTACCAACACCAAGAACCGAAAGTAATGAAGCCACTTTTTCAATATCAACTCCCAACTCACGATAGGTATAATTCTTTTCACCGGCAAAAACAAGAGAATTTTTACCTGCATATTTATCAACAGATTCTTTGATCAGATTGGGGATTGTAAGTTTTGACTTTTCGTTGTTCTTCATCAATTTTACATTTAATCATCAGGTAAACAAACGTTTAAAACTGCTTATTCACGGCGCCAAATGTAATAAAAAATTAATCTGTGCATAATACACCGCTTTCCACTGCCGGATTCGAACGACTGTAACTTTCTGAATTTAAAATCATTCCAAAACTCCCACCGTTACCATTAACTTTTTTTATATTTTCGGCAAATCCCGATTTAAAATTTTTAGACTATGCTGGTCGAACCATTTGAAAAACAATTACTGCTGAAAACAGAAGAATATATTAAAGCCACTTTTGAAAATGAAGGAAGCGGACATGACTGGTGGCACATCCACCGGGTTCAAAACATGGCTATTAAGCTTGCTGAAAAAGAAGGAGGCAACTTGTTTCTGATTGAAATGGCTGCACTGCTGCACGACCTTGATGACTGGAAACTAAATTCGACTAATGAATCGAAAACTGCAAAATGGCTGAAAGATATTAATGTCGATAATGTGCAGGCTGAAAGCATACTCAAAATTATTGAACAGGTTTCGTTTAAAGGAGCCGGAGTTGAAAACAAAGCCACTTCCATTGAAGCAAGAATTGTGCAGGATGCCGACAGACTTGATGCCATAGGCGCAATCGGGGTGGCACGCACGTTTGCTTATGGGGGCCACAAATCGCGTCCGATTTACCACCCCGATATAAAACCAGTGCTACATTCCGATTTTGAAAGCTACAAAAACAATACTGCTCCAACCATCAATCACTTTTACGAAAAACTGCTTTTGTTAAAAAAATCTTTAAATACTGAAACAGCCATTGAAATCGCAAAAAATCGGCATATTTTTATGGAAACGTTTCTGCAACAATTTTTTGCGGAATGGGATGGGAAAAGATAATATACCGGTTTACTTTTAAATTTTTGAATTACCATGAAAATAGATCATATTGCCATTTGGACTTACAATCTTGAAGGATTGCGTGATTTTTACATCCGTTATTTCGATGCCTCGAGCAATGAAATTTATTACAATCATTCAAAAGAATTCCGTTCCTATTTTCTGACATTTAACGGTGACTGCCGGCTCGAAATCATGGAAATGCCGCGAATTCCGGCATCGAAAAATGAACCGATGAAACAATACGTAGGGTTGATTCATTTTGCCATTAACATGGGAAACCGCGAAAGAGTTGATCAATTGACAGAAGTAATACGAAAGGATGGATATAAGGTAATCGGAGAACCCCGATTTACCGGTGACGGAAATTACGAAAGTATTGTACTTGACCCTGATGGTAACCGCGTTGAACTGATGGCCTGATTTTTTCAAGAACAGGTTTTTACCATTTAGCACTTTTCGAATCAAAACTAAACCTTTATGAAACCAATTCAATTTGCTGTCTTTTTGTTTTTGTCTGCATTGATTCTTTCGTCCTGCAATAAAAATCAACCTGACGAATTACCCAATATTGTTTGGCTTACCAGTGAAGATAACAGTCCGTTTTTTGGTTGTTATGGCGACACTTTTGCCACAACGCCCAATTTCGACAAACTGGCATCTGAAGGATTTGTTTATACTCACGCTTATGCAAATGCACCGGTTTGTGCTCCCACGCGAAATACCATTCTAACCGGAGTATATGCCTCTTCGGGTGGGCACGAACACATGCGCAGCTTTTATCCCAAATCGGAAACTGTGAAAACTTACCCTGAATTGCTGAGAGCAGCAGGGTACTATTGTACAAACAATGTTAAAACCGATTACAATCTTGGTAATTTCGACGACAAAATTATTTGGGACGATTGCAGTAACAAAGCTCATTACAAAAACAGACCGGTGGGAAAACCATTTTTTGCCGTTTTCAACTGTACCATCAGTCATGAAAGCTCCATTCATACATCAATTCCCGATAGTTTACTCAGGCACAATCCTGAAAATGTTCCGCTTCCTCCCTATCACCCTGCCACACCCGAAATGAAACACGACTGGGCACAGTATTACGACAAAATAGAAGATCTCGACACGTGGGTGGGCGAAAAACTGAAAGAGCTGGAAGATGCAGGTTTGGCCGATAATACTATCGTGTTTTATTATGGCGATCATGGCGGTGTTATTGCCCGTAGCAAAAGGTTTCTTTATGAGTCGGGGACACGTGTCCCGTTTATTGTCCGCATTCCTGAAAAATATAACTACCTATTCCCGGCTGAAAAACCCGGTTCAAAGGTTGACAGGCTCATAAGCTGGGTTGACCTTGTTCCAACACTTTTGAGTATTGCCGGAATTCCGGTTCCTGATTATCTCCAGGGTAATGCATTTCTTGGAAATCAAAAAACTGCCGATCCTGAGTATGTCTTTCTTTTCAGAGGAAGGATGGACGAACGGTACGATATGAGCCGTGCAGTGCGTGATTCAAAATTCCGGTATATCCGCAACTACATGCCGCATCGCATATACGGTCAAAGGCTCGAATACCTCTGGAAAGCACCTTCGGTCGGTTCGTGGGAACGGGCTTTTCTGAATGGAAAATGCAACGAAGTGCAAAGTGCATTCTGGAAAACAAAACCTTCAGAAGAATTATATGATGTTGAAAACGACCCCTGGGAAGTGAATAATCTGGCTGATAAACCAGAATACAAAGAAGTGCTGGAAAGAATGCGAAAGGCCAATCGTGATAATATCCTGAAAACATTCGATACAGGCTTTTTACCGGAAGCTGAACGCATTGAAAGAACAGGTGATACTCCGGTTTATGATTTTATGCGTATGGGAAAAGTTGACCTGCCAATCATTGTTGATGCGGCTGAAATAGCCTCGTCCGGAAATCCTGAAAACATTGAACTCCTGAAAAGTTATCTGAAAAGCGGGGAAAGTGCAGTCCGTTACTGGGGCGCAACAGGGTTGCTGATTCTCGGTGAAAATGCTGTAATTGCCAAACCCGATTTGATGGAGGCGCTGAAAGATTCATCGTTGAGCGTAACCACTGTTGCTGCCGAAGCCTTATACAATCTGGGAGAAAAATCTGTCGCCGTGAAATCGCTGGTTGCTGTTTTAGCAAAAGGCAATGAAATGGCCCGCTGTTTTGCTTTGAATACAGTGGATTTAACTAACATGAATTCTCCAGAAATTCAGAAAGCGGTTATTGAACTTGCACAAAGCAGCCCTGCTGCCACACGCGAATTGTATGATATGCGAATGGCAAAATGGCTTTTTGAAAAATGGAAACTGAAACCGGCTGACTACAATGTGAAATTCAACTGGTAAAAGTCAGCGGGATTTTTCAAGATATTCGGCGGCAATTTCAACTTCGGCATACCACTCTTCACCATACTTGCGAATAAGCGGCTCTTTCAGAAATTTGTAGAGCGGCAGTTTTGCCGAACGGCCACATTCTTTTCCTGGCTTGCAAATGGCCAGTTCCTGGTAGTTCACTGCATCGAAACGTTTGTAAGTTGTAATCCGGATGGGAAAAAGATGACATGAAACCGGCTTCCGAAACGTGGTTTTTCCCTCGAAATAAGCTTTTTCAATGGCGCATTTCAGAATCCCTTTTTCGTCGGTATAAGTGTAAACACACTGCCCGTTGTTGATGAGTGGTGTAACGAGGTCACCATCCTTGTCAATCACCGAAAAGCCCTGTTTTTCGATTTCGTGTTTGTGCTTTCCGGGTAAATAATCTGCATAAGCCGGAAACTCAGCTTCAATAATCTGTGCTTCCTCCCTGGTTAACGGTGCACCCGAGTCGCCTTCAACACAGCAGGCACCCTTGCATTTCAGCAAATCACACAAAAAATGCTCTTCAAAAATATCGCGGCTAAGAATGGTGCTGCCAATTTCAATCATTGGAAATGGTTTTTAACACAAAGACACGAAGACACAAAGAAATTTTAAACTTAGTGTCTTTGTGCCTTCGTGTTTGATTAACTATTTTATCAGGTTTTTCCCGGTCATTTCCTTCGGAACTTCCAGTCCCATCACTTTCAGCAAGGTTGGAGCCACATCGGCCAGAATCCCATCCTGAGGTTCGATTCCTTTTTTATCGCTGATAAAAATACAGGGAACCGGGTTGAGCGAGTGTGCGGTATTTTCGCTGCCATCTTCGTTAACGGCGTTGTCGGCATTTCCGTGGTCAGCAATAATCATGATATTGAATCCTCCTTCGAGTGCAGCTGTAACCACATCTTTCACACAGGCATCAACAGCCACCACGGCTTTGTAAATGGCTTCGTAAACACCGGTGTGCCCCACCATGTCGCCGTTGGCAAAGTTGAGGCAAACAAAATCGGCTTCACCGTTGCGCAGCTTCGGAACAATGGCATCGCGTACGCCGGGCGCCGACATTTCGGGCTGCAAATCGTAGGTTGGTACTTTTGGTGACTGCACCAGGATGCGGCTTTCACCGGGGAATTCATCTTCGCGGCCACCGCTGAAGAAGAAAGTTACGTGGGCATATTTTTCGGTTTCGGCAATACGGATTTGTTTCAACCCGGCTTTTGCAACCACTTCTCCCATCGTGTTGGTTACATTGTCTTTGTCGAAAATCACATTGATGCCCGTAAAGTCGGCTTTGTAGTTGGTCATGGTGTACCATTGCAGATTCATGCGGTGCATACCAAATTCGGGCAGGTCTTTCTGGGTAAAGGCGATGGTGGTCTGGCGCAGGCGGTCGGTGCGGAAGTTGAAGCAAATCACCACATCGTTTTCTTCAATCAAACCCAGCGGTTTGCCTTCGCTGTCAACCATTACAACAGGTTTCATAAATTCGTCGGTAACACCGGCGTCGTATGATTTCTGAACCGTTGCCAAAAGATCTGTCGATTTTTCGCCATGACCTTTTGTATATAAATCATACGCCAATTTCAAACGGTCGTAGTTTTTGTCGCGGTCCATTCCAAAATAGCGGCCAATGATGGATGCAAATTTTCCGTTGGTATTTTTCAACGCTTCAAGGTCGGTTTCGAGGAATCCGTAACCCGAACGCGGGTCGGTGTCGCGGCCATCCATCAACCCATGTACAAAAACATCGTTCAATCCCATGTCGGTGGCAATCTGGCAAAGCGCCACCATGTGAGTGCTCAGCGCGTGCACACCACCGGGGCCAATCAGCCCGATGAGGTGAACCTTTTTATTATTTTCCTTTGCGTAGTTGTAGGCTTTTACAATCTGCGGGTTGGTCCACAGCGATTTGTCGCGGATGGCTTTGGTGATTTTTACCATGTCCTGGTACAAAATGCGGCCGGCGCCAATGGTGAGGTGACCCACTTCGGAGTTACCCATCTGTCCTTCGGGCAAACCCACATCTTCGCCACAAGCCATCAGTTGCGAGTGCGGATATTTTTCCATCAGCGAATCCATAAAAGGAGTTGGTGCAGTTGCCACGATATCGTTTTTTGAACCGTCGCCGATTCCCCATCCGTCAAGGATCATCAATAAAGTCTTCTGAATATTTGCCATTTTATTTTATTTTTTTTTGATACTTGATTCTCGATTCAGGATACCGGATAATGGATATTCGATACTGGATATTTGATCCTGTTAATCAATACTCAATACTTTCTCTCTGAAAATCTGATTCCTGACAAAAGTATCCTTTTTTATTTCAGTAAAGAAATAACAAATGAAAGCTGAAATTGATTTAACAAATTCTTAGGGGATTGGGTATAACACCTGTCTGAAACCCAGACAGAGTATTTAAGCACTGTTTAACAAATTGAGGTTAAAAACTGCATCACCCTTGCTACCACGCAACCATTTTTACAGTATTTTCATCATCTGAAAAAACCAGTCTTATATGAAGTACATTTTCCTGGCAATCACCCTGCTTTTACTTTTTTCGTGTAGCGAATCCGATCCTTCATTCCGCAAAAACGGCAATGGCGAAATCAGCATTTATATTGTAAAAGAAGGACAACTGCAGATCAGCGACAAGGATTTTGACATTGACAAACTTGAACTCGAAACCGAACCCTGGGTAAAAAACAGTGATATAGAATTGTACGACTGGTCGTCGCACACGTTTTTTCTGAACAAACCGGTGGAAAAAGAAAAATATTCAGGCCGGCACTTTGTGGTTCTTGCAGATGATGAAAGGCTTTTTGCCGGTGTTTTCTTCCCGATGCATCTTTCGTCGCTCCCTCCGATTCCGGCCATCACTCCTGAAGACGATTATATGTTTCCGCGCGATGTGATTCAGTTCAGCAAATTTGGCGAGCAGTTTCCGGCCAACCAGCCTAATTCCGACATTTTTAAAAAGGCACTTGCCGATGCAGGATTACTCAGCAGGGGATTACAGGTTGACCTGACACAGATTACAATGAAGGGGCAGGGTACCGTGGATTATACTTTTGAAGTCACCAATCTGTCCACCGAAACGCTTTATATTCCTGATCCGGATAAAATGGGCGTTTCCCGTTTTCATTATATCACCAATGGTGTTTATTTTCTGATCAACAATATTTATTGCAGTTCCGGTGTTTCAGACCATACTTCATTCGAAACTTTCTCCGAAGAGTGGTTTTATAAACTTCAACCCGGACAAAGAATTTCGCGAACGATTGAGAAAAAAGGATTCTCCTGCCTGACTTCGGGCAAATTTAAGTGCCGGTTTAATTTTCCGGGTGCCATCATCAAAACCGGTGAATGGGAAAAGAATGACGGACGCGTTTGGCAGGGAAGCTATTTTACAGAAGAAGAACTGATAGTTAAATAACAACATAGATAAACGCAAAATCTTCTCTGCGAACTTTGCGGATTCTTTGCGCCCTTTGCGTTAAAAATCCTGGTTTTTATTCCTTTATCCAACTTCAATTCATCCCCGGAATTCAACACTTCAGCAATTTTGGTTTTTATGCTGATTTTTTCAGCCCGAATTTTGGGACATGAAAAAACAGCAAACAAAGCCATGAAAACAATTTTTACAATCTTTCTTCTCCTTTCAATTTTTACTGTTCAGGCGCAGAATCATATTAGTGGAAAAGCCACCACCCACAAAGGCGAGCCGCTGCCGGGGGTAAATATTTTTATCGAATACACTTACGATGGCGCCAGTTCCGATGGCAATGGAAACTTCAGTTTCACCACTTCTGAAAAAGGAAACCATGTTTTAAAAGCTACTTTTATCGGGTTTAAACCGTGGCAAAAAGAAATTTCAATTCCGGTGAAAGATTCGGTTATTATTGAAATGCAGGAAAGCGTGAACACGCTCGATGCAGTTACCATCACTGCCGGAAGTTTTGCCGCTGCCGACGAAAGCCGCGCCTCGATTATGAAACCGCTCGACATTTACACAACGCCCAGCGCCAATGGCGATGTAATGGCGGCCATGCGCACCATGCCGGGCACACAAACCGCTGCCGACGATGGCCGGCTGATGGTTCGCGGAGGCGATGTTTACGAAACAAAAACTTACATCGACGGGCTGATTGCCGCCGAACCCTACTATTCGAAAACCCCCGATATTGCCACACGCGGACGGTTTGCCCCTTCGCTTTTCAGTGGTGTGATGTTCAGTTCAGGTGGCTACTCGGCTGAGTACGGGCAGGCACTTTCGTCGGTGCTGGTACTCAACTCCAACGACCTGGCAGCCGAAGATGTTACCGGTGTTTCGCTGATGAGCATTGGTGCCGAAGCCAGTTCCACACAACGGATGAAAAACAGTTCGCTGAGCCTGACAGGTGGTTACACCAATCTTTCGCTGTACGACAAACTTTTCGAAAGTGCTGTTGACTGGAAAAAACCGGTGGAATCGGTAAACGGAACGGCCGTTTATCGCTACAAAACCAAAGATAACGGGCTTTTTAAAGGTTATATCACCACCGATTACGGCGACCTTTCGTATTTCGCCCCAACCAGCGATGCTGCAGCGCCAATGCTGATTTCGAACAAAGGACTGACTACTTACTCCAACCTCTCGTACCGTGATTGTTTTTCGGAAAAAGCGTGCTACAAAATCGGGATTTCGTCAACGGCACAAACCAACAAACTTGGCTTTGGCGACAACAGTCTCGACACGCGCGAAATCAATGTTGAAGGACGTTTTACCACAACGCACATTGTTTCCGACGGCGTAATTATTAACTGGGGTTTGAGCGAAACCTACAATAATTACGATGAAGATTATACCGAAAGCACAGGTTTTCAGCACAACTCGGCTTTCACCGATTACCTCACCGGGGCGTTTGCCGAAAGTGAAATCAAATTTTCAAAAAACCTTGCGATTCGCCCAGGGCTGCGCACTGAATATACTACTGTTTTAAACCTTTGGAACGTGTCGCCGCGTTTTGCAGTGGCTTTGAAAACCGGCAAGGACGCACAACTTTCGGCAGCGTGGGGTTTGTATAACCAGAATCCGCAACCCGAATACCTGAAAATAAGCACTGACCTCGATTTTGAAAAAGCCACCCACTACATCCTGAGTTACCAGTATGGCGATGCTTCGGCAAGGTTGTTCAGGGCAGAAGCATATTATAAAACTTACAGCGACCTTGTAACCTGGCAGGCAGGGCCGTACAATCAGCCCACCAACCTGAAAAACGATGGCAGCGGTTACGCAGGCGGTATCGATATTTTCTGGCGCGACCTGAAAAGTATCAAAGGTTTCGATTACTGGATTACTTATTCGTATGTTGATACGAAGCGCCGGTACAGCTACTTTCCGGTGGAAGCGACACCCGATTTTATTTCAAACCACACCTTTTCGGCCGTGGGAAAATACTGGTTGGCAAAAATCAACACCCAATTCGGAATGTCGTTTACCGCTGCCAGCCCGCGTCCTTATAACGACCCGCAATCGCCGGTATTTATGGATAAACACACAAAACCTTACACCGATTTAAGTCTTAATTTCAGTCATGTTTTTTATATCGGCAACCAGTATTCGGTTTTGTATTGTTCGGTTAATAATGTGCTGGGCAACGACAATGTGCTGAGTTTCCGTCCCTCGGGGTTTTCGGAAGCGCAGGGCGATTACACGCTGGTACCCGTAAAACGTGACATCAAACGGTTTGTGTTTGTGGGGCTGTTTTTGAATTTCTGAGGAAAGTCGGGAGACGGAAGACCGGAGTCGGGAGAAGGGAAAAAGGAAGAAAAGAAATTAATCTTCTTACAAATTATTTTCAGTCAAATATCCCAATTTTATCAAATCAGTTGGGTCTTTTATCAGGTAAGTTTTGCCATTTAGCAGAACATAAATATCATTACAAACATCAATAATCTGCATATACAGATGGTCGGTAACCATAATTCCCTTGTTTTGTTTCTCCTTATTTATCAGCGATTTTAAAGTCTCCACATGCACTGGCATTACCTGAGAAAAAGGCTCGTCGAGCATACAAAACTTTGCTTTCGATGCCAAAATCGAATAGATTTCAACGATTCGCCTTTCGCCACCCGAAAGTTCTTTCAGTGGTGAATGAAAATGCTTTTCGAATTCAGGAAAATACGATGTAAACAGAGAAAAATCCAAACTAAAATCCCTGAAAATTCTTTTTAGACTGAGATTTAATGGAATAAAACAAAATTGCGGCAAGTATTTAATGTCATCCGATAAAGCAGCTTTTTCAGAAATTGTTTTCCCATTTATCCGAACTGATTTGTTAGCGGTCTTTTCTTCGCCGAAAATTGTTTTCATTAAGCACGATTTTCCTGAACCATTTCTGCTGAGAATACCTGTCACCTTGCCTGTTTCAGCCCGGATAAAAACATCCTGCAAGACTCTTTTCGTGCCGAATTCAAGAATAATTCCGTCTGCTTCAAATGTGTGTTTCATAATTAATGGACGCAACAGTTATCATTGAAACAAGAAAAAGAATGAAATCAAAAACCAGAATGGGCAACCAAAGATTCAGTTTCGACAGACCCAGATTTCTGTAATAGTAATACTCGTTGTTTTTATAAGAATGAACAAAAAATACAATGGCTGCAAGTGTGAAAATCTTAAACCAGAAAAAAGGTTGAATTAAATAAATTCCATTTTTGCCAAATCCATAAATAAGAACAATACAAACCAATGATATTAAGTTGCTTGCAAAAGCGAATGATTTATAAAACGTGAGTATTAAGCGGATTTTTAGCATTAAAGTATTAAAGAG